>NZ_JACYTW010000044.1:0-34366 GCF_014841395.1 Plantibacter sp. CFBP 13570
CGTTCCGCTCGGGCGCGGAGGTCGGCCGCACCGCGCTCGTCTCCGCCACCGGCCCGACCAGGCTCGTGGCGACCGCCGACCGGACCACGCTCCGCGCCGACGACACCGATCTCGCCTTCATCGCGATCGAGCTGCGTGACGCGGCCGGCGTCCTGGTCACCGGCGCCGACCGCGAGGTCTCGGTCAGCGTCGCGGGTGCGGGTCGGCTCGCGGGCTTCGGAACCGGTACCCCGAAGACGACCGAGCGCTTCGACGCGACCACGCGCACCACGTTCGACGGACGGGCGCTGGCGATCGTCCGGCCGAGCGGGGCCGGCGCCATCACGGTGACGGTGAGCGGTGCCGGCCTCGACGACGTCGTCCTGGATCTGGAGGCAGCGGGTCGCTGAGTCGCCCGGATCTGCACGGAATCAGCCTGATTTCGCGCAGATCCGGGCGGATGAGCACGCCTAGTGCGGGTCGAGGCGGTTGAGCATCGCGACCGTCTGGTCGTACTCGCCGCGGACCTCGGCGTAGCGCAGGAACTTGACGTTCTCGACCTGGATCTCCGTGGCGTCGGGCTGCGACTCGATGAGGCCCATGACCTCGTCGGCGAAGGCGTCGAGGGGCATCGCGAAGTCGCTCTCCTCCTGGCCGGGCATGAGCGAGGTGCGAACGGCCGGCGGGACGAGCTCGACGACGCGGACGCTTGTGGCCGCCAGCTGGAGTCGGATCGACTCGCTCAGCATGTGGATGGCCGCCTTGCTCGCGTTGTAGGTCGGCGTCACCCGCAGCGGGGTGAAAGCGAGGCCCGAGGAGACGGTCATGATCGTGGCGTCCGGTCGGCTGCGGAGCTGCTCGATGAACGCGCCGATGAGCCGGATGGGCCCGAGGACGTTCGTCGTGATGATCTCCTCGGCGGTCGCGACGAAGTCGGAACCAGTCCAGTCCTCGCCGCGCATGACGCCGGCCATCGTGATGAGCACGTTCAGCTCCGGGTGCTCCGCGATGACCTGCTTCGCCGCGGCTTCGATGCTCGCAGGATCTGCTGTGTCGATCCGCACGGTGTGGAGGCCGGGCTCGTCGGCGGCGATCGACTCGAGGAGTTCGGTGCGTCGCCCGCCGATGATGACGGTGTTGCCGGCTGCGTGGAGGCGTCGTGCGAGAGCGAGGCCGATGCCGCTCGTCGCGCCGGGGATGAAGACGGTGTTTCCGGTGATCTGCATGGATCGAGTCTCCGTCGGTGACGACGGCCGCACCAGGGTGCGGCGATCCATGGATCCGCGATCCCTGGATCGCCTGGCCGCGGAGGCGGATACTGGCGGGATGGATCGCCCAGCGCTCGCCGACTTCCTCCTCCGACACCGATCGGCGTTGCAGCCCGCGGACGTCGGCTTGAGCAGCGGACCTCGGCGACGGACGGCCGGGCTCCGACGCGAGGAGGTCGCGCAGCTCGCAGCGATGTCGACCGACTACTACGCGCGGCTCGAGCAGCAGCGGGGTCCGCAGCCGAGCACGCAGATGCTGGGTTCACTCGCGCGGGCGCTCCGGCTGAGTGCCGAGGAACGCGACTACCTGTATCGGATCACCGGACACAACGCACCGACCCGCCTCGCAGCGACCGACTACGTCGCGCCGGCGCTTCTGCGCGTCCTCGACCGGCTCACCGACGCACCCGCGCTCATCCTGTCGGCGCTCGGCGAGACGCTCGTCCAGAACGACCCGGCCCGGGCGCTGTTCGGCGATGCGAACCGGTACCGGGGCCTGGAGCGCAGCGCGATCTACCGCTGGTTCCTGCACCCGGAGGAACGCGAGCGATACCCCGCCGAGGACCGGGACCGGCAGAGTCGAGCGCAGGTCGCGTCGCTGCGTGCGGCCTACGGCTCGTTGGGGGCACAGTCGCCGGCGGGCGAGATCGTCGAGGCGCTCTCCGGGCACAGTGAGGAGTTCCGGCGACTGTGGGCGACGCACGAGGTCGGGCGGCGGTTCGAGGACCACAAGGTGCTCATCCACCCCGAGATCGGCCCCATCGAGCTGGACTGTCAGGCCCTGTTCACCGAGGACCAGTCGCAGGCACTCCTCGTCCTCACGGCCGCACCGCACACCGAGGCCGCAGGCAAGCTCAAACTCCTCGCTGTCCTCGGCACCCAGACCTTCGAGGGTGCGCGGTAGCGGAAGCGCCAGCCGAGCGGTTCAGGCCGTCGGTGCTGTCCGCAGCTTCCGACGGCGGACAGCCCCGCCGATCGCGACGCCGACGACCCCGACGATCACCGGGACGACCAGCCCGAGGACGACGACAGCGAGGAGTGCCAAGACGAAGCTCGGCATCAGGCCGCCGCCGATGAGGTCGACCACGAGCAGCGGGATGAACGCCAGCAGGACGAGCCAGGCGAGCCCCGGCTGACGCGACACCGCGAGGATGCCGACCGCGAGCCAGACACCCGCACCCCACAGCAGGAGGCCGAGGATGAAGCGCCAGGAGTCGTACGCCTGGTACGGCAGGAGTTGCGGACCGGGTGCGGCCAGATCCGGGTTGCCGATCACGACCAGCGAGGCGACCACGAGGCCGACGGCGGCGAGCACGAGGGCAAAGACACCGAAGACACGCACGGCTACCTCCTAGGGTCACGAATTCAATCAGGTGTGGCCCAGCCAACCACACCGAGGGGAGATGTCCCCATTCCCTGCCCGTAGCCCACCGCGTACGTTCGAGGGATGAACGACGACGGACGCACCGAGACCGACGAGCAATCACCCGCACCGGAGCAGGACAAGCTGCTGATCGAGTGGCTGGAGATCATGCACCCGCGCCTCGCACGATTCGGGGACTTCCTCACACCGCGCGAGGTCGTCACCGATTACTCGCGGGACTCGCTCGCCTCCCTCGAGCGGCTCATCCTCCACCGTTGGTCGGACCGCCACGCCTTCGCGCAGGAGCAGGACACCGATTTCAACGACGGTGCCACGCGATACATCGGCGAGACCTACCTGCGGATCGGCGGCGGCGGGTGGTTCGTGAACCACGATCCGAAGTTTTTGTACTCGGGTCGGCTCTGCATCCTGCTCGACGTCGAGATGCCCGTCCCGATCTCGCCGCTCAACCTGATCATCACGATGTTGAGCCGGCGCACCGGCAATGTCCTCACAAGGATCTGGGACGGGCAGACGAAGAACGTCACCGAGCGGCGTCTCACCGAACCGGGCTGGGAGCCGACGCGCGAGCCGTTCCCCGGCGCGATCCCGATGTCCCGCTTGAGCTCAGCCCTCACGCCTTCCGTCCGCTGACCCCCAGGGTCTCAGCCACCCACGCGGTCGAACGGCCAGGCGAGATGTGCTGGACTTGCCTGATGACCACACCGCTCGAACGCGCGCTCGTCCTGCAGGCGATGCACGTCCCCGGAAACCCGCTGATCCTGCCGAACGCCTGGGACGTCGCCTCCGCCCGCGCCATCCTGGCGTCCGGCGCCCGCGCGATCGCGACGACGAGTGCCGGGGTCGCCTGGTCGCTCGGGTACCGCGATGGGAACGAGCTGACCCGCGACGTCGCCCTCGATGCCGTGCGGCGGATCGCATCCGCGGTGCCCGTCCCGCTCACCGCGGACATCGAAGGCGGCTACGGCGAGACACCGGACGAGGTCGCCGGCACGATCGCCTCCTGCATCGACGCGGGCGCCTCCGGGGTGAACCTCGAGGACTCCCTCCGCCCGATCGAGGAACAGGAACGACGGATCGCGGCAGCACGGTCTGCCGCTGATGACGCCGGTATCCCCCTCTTCATCAACGCCCGGATCGACACGCATCGACTCGGCGACATCGGAGGCGACCGCTGGTTCGACGAGACGGTGACGCGTGCCGCTGCGTATGCACGGGCCGGCGCGAGCGGGATCTTCGTGCTCGGTGCCCTCCGAGCCGACACGATCGAGCGGCTCGCCGATGCGACGACCCTGCCGCTCAACGTCGCCTTCGGTCCGGGAACGCTGACGGTCAGCGAGCTCGCGAGAGCCGGCGCGAGTCGCATCAGCGCGGGTTCGTCGATCGCGGAGGCCGCCTACAGCCTCGCGCAGCAGTGGGCGACGGCGATGCTCGAGACGCCCGATGCGGCTCCCGCATCACCGCCCACGCTCGGCTGGGCCGCACTCAACCAGCTCATCCGGGACTGAACCCCCGGCGGGACCAGCGGGACGCCGACCACACGTCGCGGATCGCCTCGACCTGTCGGTCGATCGTGAAGCCGGAGACGTCCAGGACGACGTCGACCTCCGGCGGCGACGCGAGCAGGTCGTGCAGCAAATCGAACTCGCCGTCCGTCAGATACGCGGGGCGCGTCGCTGCACGCTCTCGCGCCTCATCCACCGGGAGCGTGAGATGGACCACGAGGCAGTCGGGGAGTTCCGCACGGTAGGCCGCGAGCGCGTCAGCCGGCACGACATCCGCGATGACCACGTCGAAGCCGGCGTCACCGAGATTGCGAGCGAGCGCCGCGGCGTTCCGGACCGCGAGCAGGTGCTGTGCTCGACCCTCCGGACCGCTCCAGAGCGTCGCGTCACCGGCCACGATCAACTGCCGAACGTCGTCGGCATCGATGAACGCCGCTCGTTCACGCTCTCCGGCGAGGCGCCTGCCGCAGGTCGACTTCCCGACCGCAGGACCGCCCGAGAGCACCAGTGGACGCATACTCATCTGCTCGATGCGATCACAGGCCAGCGAGAAGGTCAACTCGCAAGGGTGACGCTGCGATCCCCGAAGTCGGCGACAACCCGGACCTGACCACCCAACGCGGCGACGTACTTCCTGATGGTGTCGAGTTCGAACGACTCGAGCTGCCCGTGTTCGATGGCCGACACACGACGCTGCGATACGCCCATCGTCTTACTGAGCTCCGTCTGCGTCAGATCAGCTTCCTTCCGCAGCGTGACCAGTTGATAAGCGAGCACTTCTGACTCGGCGGCATGGCGAGCGGCGGCGACGCGCTCCGGATCTCGGCCCAACTTCGCGCGCGCGCTCCCCCAACTCACTGGCTTCTCACTCATCGTCATCATCCTTCTGCCATTCACGAAATCGCTGTTCATCTTAGAACCCTTGGGTTCTGTGAGCAACGCGATCGAGCATGCCGATCCGACGCCCTCCGATACCCTGAGGGCAGTGAACCGTTCTTTCGCTCTGTGACCCAGAGGCCTTTCAGCGACACCCGTTCGCTCCTCCCACGAGGGGCGGTGATTTCGTGCGCCCGGAACGGGAGCTCCCTGCGGAGTTCCCCTGCACCCCGGCCCCCACTCGAAACCACTCCGGAAAGAACACCCACGCATGACGTCCATCGACGCTTCCTCCACCCCCTCCGACGACCGCTCGGTGCTTCGCGCGAACTGCGCTGACTGCTTCGCGCTCTGCTGCACCGCCTTCGGGTTCCAACGATCAACCGACTTCCCGATCGACAAACCGGCAGGCACGCCCTGCCTCAATCTGGCAGACGACTTCTCCTGCACCATCCACGAATCCCTGCGCCCGCGAGGGTTCCGCGGATGCACCGTCTTCGACTGCTTCGGCGCGGGCCAACTCGTCTCGCAGGAGCTCTTCGGCGGCACGAGCTGGCGGGAACGCCCCGAGACGAGCGCCGAGATGTTCGCCACGTTCTCCGTGGTGCGCCAACTGCAGGAGATGCGCTGGTACCTCGTCGAAGCCGCCGAGCGGACGGCCGCGTCAGACCTGGTGGTGCACATCGGCCGGCTCCGCACCGGGATCCAGCGGATCCTCGACAGCGGCACCTCCCAGATCCTCGCCTGCGACGTCGAGTCCCTCCGCGCTGACATCCGAAGTGTGCTGATCGACGTCAGCGAGGAGGCGCGGGGCGGGTACCTGGCCGGCGCCGACACCGCGCCGGACGACGACCTCCACCCCTCGGCAGACCTCGCCGGACGCGACCTGCGCGCCCGTCGACTGTGCGGAGCCGATCTACGCGGGGCGATCCTGATCGGCGCGGACCTGCGTGGGGCGGACCTGGCGGGCGTCGACCTGCTCGGAGCCGATCTCCGCGATACACGACTCGACGGGGCCGACCTCTCGGCCGCCCTGTTCCTCACCCAGATGCAGCTCAACGCGGCACGAGGTGACGAGGCGGCGCTCTTGCCGACCACCCTCGACCGACCGGGGCACTGGACGACGGCGAGTCGCGCTTCCTCCCCGACAGATGGGGAGTTGTCCCCGTAGGCCTCGGGCGGCCGTCCCCGATACCGTCGATGACATGATCCGCATGCACCGCACCCTCGCCCTGACCGCCCTCGTCGCAGCGACCGCCGGGATCGCCCTGACCGGGTGCTCGAGCCCACAGCAGGCACCCGACGACGCCCTGGCACTCGGCACGGGTGTGGCCGTCGAGGTCGGGACGGGCGTCGAGATGTCGTTCGCCATCGACGACGTCCGGGAGGGGAAGCTCAGCGACCTCGCCGAGATGGGCGTGCAGTCGACGCCGTCGGACGAGGGGAAGACCCCGTACTTCGTCACCTACTCGGTCACGCTGACGGACGGCGACATCAAGGACGCCGACCGCTCCGCACTCCCCGTGCCGACGACGGACGAATGGAAGCTCAGCGGCACGGGCACCTACCAGCCCATCAAGGTCCTGGGCCAGTTCGACTGCACCCCGGACGGCAACGCGACGGCCGGGGTGTCCCCCGACGCCCCGCTCGTCGCCTGCCAGGCCTTCCTCGGCGACAAGGACGCCCTGCCGACGGCCGTCGAGGTCAAGGACCTCGGCACCTGGGCGACGAAGGACTGAGCTCCCGCGACTCGAGCTGCACCTGCACCGGCGAGCGGTCTTCCACCGCGCGCCGGTGCAGGGTAGTGTCTGCCGTGCGATAAGCGAACAGCGTGTTCCATTATCGAATTCTTGACGATGAAGTGAGGAATCGATGCAGTTCCACCACCACGGCTACGTCTCCGGTGATCCGCGGGTCCTGCCCGCAGCGGGCGTCGGGGTCGATCGACCCGAGGTCCTCCCGGACGAGCTCGACGTCCTCATCGTGGGCAGCGGGCCGGCGGGCATGATCGCGGCCGCCCAGCTGTCCCGCTTCCCGTCCATCACCACGCGCATCGTCGAGCGTCGACCGGGACGCCTCGCGATCGGTCAGGCGGACGGCATCCAGGCCCGCAGTGTCGAGACCTTCGACGCCTTCGGCTTCGCTGAGCGCATCACCGCCGAGGCGTATCGCATCACCGAGATGGCGTTCTGGCAGCCCGACGCGGAGGACCCAGGTCGGATCGTCCGCGGCGCCCGACCACTCGACGACACCACCGGCGTCAGCGAGTACCCGCACCTCATCGTGAACCAGGCCCGAGTGCTCGACTACTTCGCCGAGTACATGGCGAACGCCCCGACCCGGATGCGACCCGACTACGGGTGGGCGTTCCAGGGACTCGAGATCGACGACGACGCGGAGTACCCGGTCGCGGTCACGCTGCTGGACACGAGCGACGAGTCCGCCGGCGAGACCAGGACCGTCCGCGCGAAGTACGTCATCGGAGCCGATGGTGCCCGGAGTGCCGTCCGCCAGGCGATCGGCTGCACCTTGGCCGGCGACCAGGCGAACCACGCGTGGGGCGTCATGGACGCCCTCGCCGTCACCGACTTCCCCGACATCCGCACGAAGTGCGCCATCCAGTCGGGTTCCGGCGGCAGCATCCTGCTCATCCCTCGCGAGGGCGGACACCTCTTCCGGATGTACGTCGATCTCGGCGAGGTGCCGTCGGGCGGCAGCGAGGCCGTGCGGTCGACCTCGATCGAGCAGATCATCGACCACGCGAACACCATCCTGAGCCCCTACCGGCTCGACGTGAAGCATGTCGCCTGGCACAGCGTCTACGAGGTCGGCCATCGCCTGACGGACCGCTTCGACGACGTCCCGATCGACGAACTCGGCTCGCGCACGCCGCGTGTCTTCATCACCGGTGACGCCTGTCACACCCACAGCGCGAAGGCCGGGCAGGGGATGAACGTGTCGATGCAGGACGGCTTCAACCTCGCGTGGAAGCTCGGACATGTGCTCGAGGGCCGCAGCCCGGAGAGCCTGCTCGCGACCTACTCGGCCGAGCGGCAGGTGGTCGCGCAGGACCTCATCGACTTCGACCGGGAGTGGTCGACGCTCATGGCGAAGCGACCGGAGGAGTTCGCCGACCCGTCCGAGCTCGCCGACTTCTACGTGCGCACCGCGGAGTTCCCGGCCGGCTTCATGACCGAGTACAGCCCGTCGGCGATCGTCGGCGAGGCGACCCACCAGCACCTCGCGAGTGGCTTCCCGATCGGCAAGCGGTTCAAGTCCGCCCTCACCTCGCGCGTCGCGGACGCCAACCACATCCATCTCGGACACCACGCCACGGCCGACGGGCGCTGGCGGATCTACGTCTTCGCGGATGCCGCTTCGCCAGCGTCTGGCCGATCGGCGGAGGTCGCCGCCTGGCTGCAGGACGCACCGGAGTCGCCGCTCCGCGCGGTGCCTGACGGCGTGCGGGCCGACGACTGGTTCGATGTGAAGATCGTCTACCAGCAGCGCCACACGGACATCGACCTCGGCACCGTTCCGCCGGCGTTCCTGCCGCGCGTCGGCCCGTTCGACCTCATCGACTACGAGAAGGTCTACGCCCGCCATCCCGACGTCGACATCTTCGCCGAGCGCGGCGTCGACCGCGCGGGTGCCGTCGTCGTCGTGCGGCCGGACCAGTACGTCGCCCACGTGCTCCCACTCACGGCCACCACGGAGCTCGCGGCGTTCTTCGACGGCGCGATGGGACGGCAGACGACGCACTCCTGATCGTCAGGCGAGCTCGGCGTCGATGTCGGCGAGGTCCAGGACGAAGCGGTACCGGACGTCGTTGCGGGCCAGCCGATCGAGCGCGACGTCCACGTCGGCTGCCGGGACCACCTCGACGTCCGCTGTCACGCCGTGGGTGCCGCAGAAGTCGAGGAGGTCCTGCGTCCACCGGCGACCACCGCTCCCGGCCGACGTCAGACGCTTCCGGCCGAGGAGCAGGTCCATGGCCTGGATGTCGATCGGGCCGAGGTAGCCGAGCGAGCAGAGCGTCCCGTCGAGGTCGAGGACGCGGAGATACGGCACGAGATCGTGCTCCACCGAGACGGTGTCGATGACGAGGTCGAGGCTGCCGGCTGCCGCAGCCATGGCGTCGGCATCGGTCGAGACCACCACTCGGGACGCCCCGAGCCGCAGCGCATCGGTCGCCTTGCCCTCAGACGTGGTGAAGACGGTGACCTCGGCGCCAAGCGCGCGACCGAGGCGGACGGCGAGGTGACCGAGACCCCCGAGGCCGACGACGCCGAGTCGCGTCCCCTCCCCCACGCCGTTGGTGCGGAGTGGCTCCCAGACGGTGATGCCCGCACACATCAGGGGTGCGACACCGGCCGGGTCGAGGGAGATCGGGCGGTGGTAGACGAAGCTGTCGCGCACGACGTAGCGCCCGGAGTACCCGCCGAGCGTCGTGCTGCCGTCGACGCGGTCGCGGCCGGCGTACGTGAGCGTCGGGAACTCGACGCAGAAGTTCTCCTGATCGCGCAGACACATCGTGCAGGTTCCGCACGAGTCGACGATGTTGCCGACGGCGACGGCGTCGCCGGGCGCGAAGGACGTCACGTCCGAGCCGACGGCGACGACTTCGCCGACGAACTCGTGACCGGGCACGAGCCCCGCACCCGGGCCCACGGAGGCGAGCGCGTGCAGGTCGCTGTGACAGACGCCGCAGTGCGTGACGCGGACATCGACGTCGTCCGGTCGGAGCTCGCGGCGTTCGATGACGGTCTGCTGGAGCGACCGAGGGGCGGCCGTGGACATGAGGGCGGTTGTGCGCATGCGACCGATACTACCTACTAGTTGGTAGTATCGATACACTCGATCGATGAACACCGCAGAACAGACTCGTCAGCGCATCCTCGACGCCGCGACCGAGGAGTTCGCCACCCACGGCATCGCCGGCGCACGGGTGGACAGGATCGCCCAGCGCTCAGGCATGAGCAAGCCGATGATCTACGCCTATTACGGCGCCAAGGACCAGCTGTTCGACGCCGTCTTCGACGCGCACGTCATCGCCAACGGCGATCGCGTGCCGTTCACGGCGGCCGAGCTCCCCGAGTACGCGGCCCGGCTGTACGACGACTACCTCGCCGATCCGGCGCTCGCCCGCCTCGTCATGTGGAAGCGGCTCGAACGCGAGAGCACCGGGTACCTCTACAGCGGCCTCGAGGACCACGACCGCCGCCACCTCCGGGACATCGAGGCGGAGCAGCGAGCGGGATCGATCCGTCCCGACCTCGACCCGGCCGACGTCTGGGCGCTGCTCATCTCGACCGCGGCGACGTGGGCGCAGGCGTCCATGACCGTGGTCGCCACGTCCGCCGACGCACCCGAGGTCCACGACCGTCGGCGCTCGGCGCTGGCTGCGACGATCCGCGCCGGCCTCTGCACTCAGGAATAGCGCGGCGAGGATCAGCACCACGGCGAGCGCCGCGCTGAGCACCGTCGTACCGATCACGAGGAGCGCCACGATCGCGCCCAGCCCCAGTAGGACGGCGATCGCGAGGCGCCGTCGTGCACCGATCGCGACCGGAGGCGGAACCGCCTCGACACGGGCGAACACCGTCGCGACCAGTGCGGTCAGTGTCAGTGCCACCGCCAGCCAGAGGGGCCGTCCGAACCACCACCCGAGGCTGTCCGGCGCGGGGAGGGCGATGCCGGTCAGAAGCGCGAACACTGCCGACGCACCGGCCATGGCGAGGAGTACCGGCATGTGCCAGAGGTAGATCGTCATGGCGCGACGGGTGACGAAGTCGGTCACGAACGCGACCCGGCGACGCGCGCTCAGCCGAGTGAGTCGCTCGCGGACGAGCGACAGCAGTGCCGTGTGGGCGACCCCGACGAGGAGCAGCGCCGCGGTGGGCGGGTTGATGTTCGCGATGAGGTCGCTCGAGTACACGCCGGCCCACCAGGTGAGCACGAGGACGACGACCGCCCCGACACCGGCGAGCGCCCGGACACGCCGGCTGAGCGCGCCGATCGAGCCGTCCGCCAGGAAGAACCCGAGTTGCTGGAGCGCGGTCCAGACGAGGACGAGGTTGATGAATCCGAGGGCGTCGACACCAGTGGCAGCACGCAGGACGTCGACCAGCACGGCGGCGATGGCGAGTGACGCGATCGACCGGAGCGGTGCGCGCTCGTGGGCGGCGGCGAGCGCAGGCAGCAGTGCCTGGCAGAGCAGGAAGACGCCGAGGAACCAGAGTGGCTGGCCGAACCGGAAGCCGGCCATGGCGACGAGGTCGGCGGGGACACCGGCCACGGTCAGTATCGCGAGGGCGGCTCCCACACAGCCGATGGTGACGACCGCGGGGAGCAACAGGCGATGGAGCCGCGCGGCGATGAACGCCGAGGCCGGCGCACCGTGCGACCGGTGGCGTCGATACGCGAGCAGGCCGGCGAACCCGCCGATGACGAAGAAGAGCGGCATGACCTGCAGGACCCAGCTGAGCGGGGCGATCCAGGCGGTGCCGTCACTCGCGTTCTCGAACACCGGACCGGCGGAAGTCACCGTCACGCCGACCATCATCGCGTGCAGGACGACGACACCGACGATGCAGCAGGCACGCACGAGGTCGATGCCGCGGTCACGGTCACCCCGGGTGCGATCGAGCCCGGTGCGGACCGGTCTGGTGCGATCGATTCTGGCGTCGATCGGTGCTGCGTGGGTGATGGCCATGACGGTCCTCCTCGGTGATGTCCGAGGAGGTTACGAACGCGGCACCCGAGGGCACATCACCCGGCGGTGTCGTCGCGCCCCGTACCCAGGGGTGAGGCACCGACGCGCGGAGTCCGGTCAGGACGGGGCGACGAGTCCGGTGTCGTAGGCGAAGATGACGGCCTGCACGCGGTCGCGCGCACCGACCTTGGCGAGGACCTTGCCGACATGGGTCTTCACGGTCTGTTCCGCGATGAACAGGGTCGCGGCGATCTCGCTGTTCGACCGCCCATGGCCGATGAGGACGAGCACCTCGCGCTCGCGCTCGGTGAGCTCCGCCAGCCGCGCGGCGCCATGCGAGGCACGGGGCTTCTGTGCGGCGAACTGCGCGATCATCCGCCGGGTGACGCTCGGGGCAAGCAGTGCGTCACCGGCCGCCACCACCCGCACGGCGTGAACGAGGTCCTCGGGCAGGGCGTCCTTGAGGAGGAAGCCGCTCGCGCCGGCTTGCAGGGCGTCGTAGACGTAGTCGTCGATGTCGAAGGTGGTGAGCATGATGATGCGGGGGACCTTCGCCGCCGGGTAGCCCGGGCCGAGGATGCGCTTCGCCGCCTCGATGCCGTCGAGCTCGGGCATGCGGACGTCCATGAGGATGACGTCGGGGTCGAGCCGCGCCGACAGCGTGACCGCTTCGGCTCCGTTCGCGGCTTGCCCCGTCACCCGGATCCCGTCGTGGGCGTCGAGGAGCGCGGCGAACCCCGCTCGGACCATGGCCTGGTCGTCGGCGATGAGGACGTCGATCGTCATTGGCGGTCCTTCGTCGAGCTGGATCGGGGGCGAGAGGGCGTCGAGGTCGGCTCGCCGGTGGGCAGCACGGCCGTCACGAGCCAACCGCCGACACCGTCGGGGCCGGCGTCGAGGGTGCCGTCGAGGAGGGCGGCGCGTTCGAGCATGCCGCGGAGGCCGTGACCAGCGCCGTGCTCCCCCGCGCTCTGCGCAGGACCGTTGTGGATGCGCAGCTGCACCGCGGTCGCATCGACTCGGACGTCGACGACGATGGGCGCGCCCGGTGCGTGCCGGACCGCATTGCTCATCGCCTCCTGCACGATGCGGAACGCCGCGATCTGCACGGTCGGCGGGACGGGGACACCCTCGTCGCCACGGTCCATCGAGAGGGTGATGTCGGCGCCGACGCGACGCAGGCCGTCGGCGAGCGCCGGGAGGTCGTCCAAGCCCTGTTGCGGAGCGAGTTCTGCGACCTGGTCCTCGGTGCGCAGGACGCCGAGCAGACGCCGCATCTCGACGAGCGAGCCGCGCGCGGTGGCGGCGATGTCGTCGAACTCCGCCGCGGCGTCCTCGGCTAGGCCGGGCACGCGATACTTCGCCGTCGAGGCCTGCACCTGGATCACGGACATGCTGTGCGCGACCACGTCGTGGAGCTCGCGGGCGATCCGGGTACGCTCCTCGACGAGCACGCGCCGGGACTGCTCGGCGGCGGAGATCTCACGCTCCCGGGTCAGTTCCTCGCCCACCCGGACGCGTCCCGAGACGAGCAGCGCCACGAGATATGCCACCCCCGCGACGGATGACGCGACGATGAGGTCCGCGGCCATGGCTGTCGCGTCGGCGGCGGACGGGACGAGGAGCGCCGCGACGAGCGAGCCCGCGATGCCGACGAGCAACGGGATGAGTCCCAACAGCCAGTCGTGGAGGAAGGTGACGACACCGACGAACACGGCGAAGGCGATGAGCGCGGGCACCGACCATGGCCACGGCCACACCGGATCGTGGTCGGGCGAGGCGACCAGCGGGAGCACGAAGGCCGCCGCGGAGAACAGCACGACCGCGACGCGTGGGAGCACGACGGACAGGAGTGGCGCGCCACAGACCGCGGCTCCGAGGAGGAACGACGCCGGGAGCACGGTGCCGTAGAGGAGGCTCTGGATCGGAACGAGGACGCTCAGCAGGACGACGCCGACGCCCGCGAGGACGAAGAGTCCGACGGTGCGGCGGGAGGTGCCGCGCGCCGTCCGATCCATGAGGGTCATTGTCCCATCAGCGCCAGGGCCGGCGGGTGCTCCTCGGTGTCTGACTCCGCCGGCGTCCCGTCGCCGGCCGCATCGGACCGCTCACGGCGACGACGACGGATGGCTGCGACCCGGTCGACGACCAGGCCGAGGACGAGCGCGACGCCCACACCGAGCACGGAGCTGAGGAACGGCTGGTCCTCGAAGAGCTTGCCGGCGACCACGCCGATGATCGCGCTGTAGGCGGCCCAGGTCACTCCGCCGATGACGCTGAGCGGCAGGAACCGTCGCCACGGGTATCGGAGGGCGCCGGCGGACATGTTGACCACGACGCGGCCGACAGGGATGTACCGCGCCCCGAGGATCAGCGGGGCGCCTCGATGCCCGAGCGTCCGCCCGGCCCGGTCGAAGGCCGCCGCGATCCGGGGACGCCGCATCCACGCGAAGCGCGTCGTGCCGACCCCGCGGCCGATGAGGTAGGCGATGTTGTCGCCGATCGCCGCACCCACGGCCGCGACGGCGCAGAGGAGCAGGAGGTTCGATCCGCCGGTCGAGACCGCGACGGCTGCCGCGGCGACGAGCACCGTCTCGCTCGGGATCGGTGGGAAGAACCCGTCGATGACCGCGGTCGCGAACATCACCACGTACAGCCACGGTGAGGTCACTGCGTTGAGGATGAGCTCGTTGATGACGTCCATGCTCCGACGCTACGAAGCGGACGGCGCCGCAGCATCACCCTGGGGTATCGCGGACCCCCTACCCCGGTGGTGTTCTGCGGCGCCGCCGGTGCCGGTCCTCGCCGGTGCCGGTCCTAGTCGACGACGGCCGGGACCTTCGGTTCGGCGTGCCCACGCGGGGCGAGCGCTTCGTGCGTGCTGACCTCGTAGGCGTTCTCGGCGTGGAGGACGACGTCGAGACCCTGTGCCTCCGTCTCGGCCGAGACTCGGATGCCCATCGTCTTGTCGAGCACCTTCGCGAGCACCCAGGTGATGGAGAAGGTGTAGACGAAGACGGCGACGATCGCGAGCGCCTGCTTGCCGAGGAGGAGGAAGCCGCCGCCCGCGAGGAGTCCCTCGCCGCCGCTGGGCGCGAGCGGCACCGCGAGGACACCGATGAGGAGGCCACCGACGACGCCGCCGACGAAGTGCAGGGCGGTGACGTCGAGGGCGTCGTCGAAGCCGAGGCGGACCTTGAGGCTGACCGCGAAGTAGCAGACGACCGCTGCGGCGGCACCGATCGCGAGCGAGCCGAGCGGGGTGACCGCACCGCACGACGGCGTGATGGCGACGAGTGCGGCGATCGCGCCCGAGCAGGCACCGAGGGTGGTGGGGTGACCGTCGCGCAGCTTCTCGACGACGAGCCAGACGATGACGCCCGCGCAGGTCGCGGCGACGGTGTTGAAGACGGCGACGGCGGCGTTGTTATCCGCGGCACCAAGGGCGCTGCCGTCGAAGCCGATCCAGCCGACGAAGAGCAGGCCGGCACCGAGGAGCGTGAGTGGGAGGCTGTGCGCCTTGGGCTGCGACGGGAAGCCGTTGCGCTTGCCCAGGACGATGGCGAGGGCGAGGGCGGCGACCCCGGAGTTGACGTGGATCGCGGTGCTGCCGGCATAGTCGATCGAGCCGATCGTGTTCGCGAGCCACCCGCCCTGCACGCTGCCGTCAGCGGAGTCGAAGGCGAAGACCCAGTGCGCGACCGGGAAGTACACGAGCGTCGACCAGACACCGGCGAAGACCATCCACGCACTGAACTTCATCCGACCTGCGGCCGCTCCGGCGACGATCCCGATCGTGAGACCGGCGAACATCAGGTGGAGTGCGGCGAGCGCCAGCGGCGGGAGCGCGCTTCCCTCGGGGGCGACGAGCAACTGACCGAGGCCGGGGTACTCGGTGGGGTCGCCGACGAGCCCGAGGCCGCCGAGGCTGTCACCGAAGACCATCGAGTAGCCGAAGGCCACCCAGAGGATCCCGACGAGACAGAACGACGCGAAGATCATCATCATCATGTTCATGGTGACGCGACGGCTGACCATGCCGCCGTAGAACATCGCCAGGCCGGGCAGCATGAGTGCCACGGCCACCACCGCCGTCAGGAGCCATGCCGTGTTGCCCGCGATTGCAGCCGTGTCCATCCGGACCTCCAGGGTTCGCGCGGGATCCGAAACGGACGACCGCATTTTCAATAGGTCATCCAATTGTCGTGACGACCGGTTTCAATGCAGTATCGAATCCGTTTCGTGTTCGTTACGGGTTCGGTCGGGTCCCGAGCGTCGGACCCAGTCGTGAGCGGCACTCGCGAGGTAGCAGCCGTCGTGGTTAGACGGCGCATAGGCTGCTCGCATGGCAAAGGCGAACAATCCCCAGTACCGGACACCGCGGCTGATCCTGGGATGGACGTGGGCGACCCTCGGTGTCGTGCAACTCGCGTTCAGGTTGCCCGCCGGCGCTGACAGTCAGGGCTATCTGTTCGGGGTCATCCTGGGTGTTGCGCAGATCGTCCTCGGCGCGGTCGTGTTGATCCAGGCGTGGCAGCTCCCGAAACGCCCGTCCATCGACGATGCAGCCCGGACCGACGCCGGAGACGGGCGATGACCCGCTCCCGCAAGCTGTGGCTCGTGGCGGCCGTCCTCTTTTTGGCGCTCGTGGCAGTGCAGCTCTGGATCATCGTCTCGAACTGGTCGGGGACGAGTCGAGACTGGTTCCAGATCGTGCTCGCACTGGTGCAGGGCTCGCTCGCGCTGACCGTCATCACCTCGAGCCTGCGGTCGGGACGTCGGACCGACTCGACGGACGCCACAGCTGAGGACGAGTCTCCGGCGGGTTAGCCGGCAGCGAGGTCGAGCTGAAGGGCAGCCCGCTCGACGTCTGCGAGTGCAGCGCGGTCGACCAACAGGCTGTGGAGGGTGGCGGAGGCGGTGCGCCGCGCGAAGGCTCTGATGCGGTCCGTCCCGCTCGCACCCTCGGCGGCCTCGACCGGCGGGTACTGGGCGGCGATGTCGCCGGAGCCGTAGCGGTAGGCCTTCTGCATACCCTCGTTGGCGTGGAGCGCCGCGGCCGCCGCCCACTCGGGCGTCTCGCTGCCGCCGAGGACGAGGGTCCCCTGCTCGACGCCGTCGCGGACGAGCCAGGCGATGAACGCGAACAGCGCGCGGTAGTCGTCCCAGAACGACGCGAGGTCGTCAGGATGCTCCGCCGCGAGCCGCTCGATCTCGTTGTAGTCGAAGGGCGCCTCGCAGATCGCGATGCCGTCCTCGTAGAGGACGCGGTAGAGCTTCGCGGGAACATCAGCCTCGATCGAACCGAGGGCCTCCGCGGCGCCGACCGACTGGCGGTTCGAGGCGGCGGTCGCCCGCAGCACCTCGCGCTTGTTCGCGAACCAGTAGTAAAGCGAGGACTGCTTCATCCCGCACGCCTCGGCCAGCATCGTCATGCTCGTGCGCTCGTACCCGCGCTCCGCGAACAGCCTGGTCGCGACCTGGATGATCTCCTCACGAGGATCCTCGGCGGCGATCCCGCTCGCGCGAGGACGACCGGGCGATGCTCCTGTGCGGCCGGCCATCGATCACCACTCCCTGCTCGCGGACACCTCCGCCAATCCTACGGGCGGGCGGCTCGACGGCCTTGAACACTCACGATCGTCCCATCGGATGGGACGTGGTGACACGAGGCGATGGTCAGGTTGTGGAGGCGCAACACTCTCAGAAGATCTGGGGACTGCAGGTGAAGGACATCGATGTCGATGTTGTCCAGCCTCGCGCTCGTGATGCCATCATCCGCCTGTTCGAAGATGGCCCAGAGCACGATGTCCGCTCCATGGCGGGATCCGAATTGGATGCCGTCGAACGGTCCGCCATCGCTGGCGTCTCGCCCGAGAATGAAACGGCCCACGCGCTGGGTGAGCGCACGAGGCTGGCTGTTCTGCAGCGCTGAGCTGTCGAAGTCGCTCAGGCCGAACTCCTGGATGGCCATTGCAGCGAACGAGTCGCGTAGAGCTGCGATCGTTCGAGAGTTCGCCACGTCGCAGTAGCGACCGGCGAGGTCTGCGCGACCCACCCTGCGGTTACTGAACCAGGAGGCGTCGACCGTTCCTGCATCGACGGTGGGATAGAGCTCGTCGTCGCTGTCACTCACCTCTATTGCGGCCATGGCCGCGACAACTGCTGGGTCCGGCCGAAACCTGGCCAGGATCTCGACGAGGCAGCCATACAGGGAGTCCCCCGCATAGAGCGTTCGATAGGAGCCATCCTCTGAGTCCCATCTCCCCGTGAACCGACCTCCGTTGGCGAGGCTCCAATCGGTCCAAGCCCATGGGTCGGGTCCGTAACCGACTCTGAAAACCGTTCCTGGGCTGTCGCGAAAGACGAATCGAGGTCCTGACTCAGACTCAGCTGGCACTAGCCCACCGCGGTGAATGCTCGTGCGGCTGCAATCACCCGCGGGCCGACCTCTTCGATGTCGCCTTCGCGGATCAGGCGAGCCGGTGACTCGTCATCGAGCTGAGGATTCAGCCCTTGAAACCAAGACTGCGCGATACGCGGGTGGTCACGTTCAATGAGGATGCCGGCAACCTGGAGTGCGGTCCGGAGGCGCAACTCGGTGGCAGCAGACGGAACACGTGTTCCCTCCGCCCACTGCCGAACGGCTCGGGTCTCGCGCACATTGCCAAGGTAGGCGAGCAGCTGGGCTCCGAGGATTCCACGGAGGTCCTCGACGAGTTCAGGCACTTCCGCACGGATCGATCGCTGGAACGCGCCCAGACCAGGAGTCGAGTTCGTGATCGTCATGCTCCGAGTTTAGCGCTTTACCAGCTTGAATCACACCCACAATCACACATCTCGCACCTTATCCGTTCTCGGCGAGAGTGACCACGCAGATCCAGCGGCGGCTCACCTCTCGGCCAGCAGCTCCCGCATGGCCGCCTCGATCACGGCCGTCTCGGCGGCACGCATGCCAGGCCGCCCCGCGACATGACCGAGGTCGGACTCGATGATCCGCACCTCGCTCCGACGCATCATCGCCGACTCCAGGACGTTGTCCTCGACGGTGAAGTAGAGGTCGGTCGACGACGGCATGACGATGCTCCGCGCGCTCACGCCCCCGAGCGCCTGGGCCAAACCGCCCTCGACCCCTCGCCCGGGATCCGCCCGCTGCCAGGTGCGCAGCATCGCGAGCAGGTCGTTCGCGTCCCACCGCTCGTGGTCGGCCGCCCAGCCCTCGAGGAGGTCGGCGACGTCGGCGTACCCGAGCTCTCGGTAGGTCCCGTCGCGGAAGAACGCCTGCGAGTAGGCCCACCCCGCATACACCGTCCCGAATGCGCGGAGTCCGGCCCGCGGCGGTGTCGTGTAGCGGCCGCCATCGAAGGCCGGATCTGCCCGGAGCGCCGCCTCGACACCCGCCAGGAAGACGGCGTTGTGGGGGGAACACCGCGCGGCACCGGCGACGGGGAGGAACGCGTCGACGAAGTCCGGGTACCGCACCGCCCACTCGTACGCCTGGAGGGCACCCATCGACCAGCCGGCGACCAGCCGCCAGCGGCGGACACCGAGGTGTTCGGCGAGCTGCCGTTGCGCACGGACGTCGTCGCCGATCGAGACCTCGGGGAACGCGGCACCGCGCACCTCCTCAGCCGCGTTCGACGGCGACGTCGAGACGCCGTTGCCGAACAGGTTCACCGAGACGATGAACCAGCGGGCCGGGTCGAGCGCCCGGCCCGACCCGATCCACGGCTCGTAGCTCGCGTGCGTCCCGGTGTAGTAGCTCGGGAGCAGGACGGCGTTGTCGCCGTCGGCGTTCAGCGCGCCCTGCGTCGTGTACGCGAGCCGCGCCTCCGGGAGGTCCGCGCCGGACTCCAGTGCGAACCTCCCGAGGTCGAGGACCTGGTGCATCGGGATCAGAAGAACTTCAGGTAGCGAGCGGTCTCCCAGTCCGACACGTGCGCCTGGTACTCGTTCCACTCCTGGCGCTTGTAGTCGATGAACGCGTCGTACATCGCCTCGCCGAACACGGCACGCGACAGCGAGTCGGTGGCGAACTCGTCGACCGCCTCGCCGAGGCTGCGCGGCAGCATGCCGATGCCGAGCTGCGCGACCTGCGCCTCGGTGTAGTCGTACATGTTCTCGGTGTGCGGCGCTCCCGGGTCGAGGTCCTCACGGATGCCCTCGAGGCCTGCGGCGAGGATGAGCGCCGCCCCGAGGTACGGGTTGCAGCTGATGTCGGCCGCCCGGCACTCCACGCGCCCGCCCTGGAGCGGCACGCGGAGCATGTTCGTCCGGTTGTTGTTGCCGTAGCTCACGAAGACCGGCGCCCAGGTGGAACCCGACATGCTGCCCTGACGCACGAGCCGCTTGTAGCTGTTGACCGTCGGCGCGATGACCGCCGAGAGTGCCGGCGCGTGCTTGAGGACACCGGCGATGAACTTGTAGCCGAGCTCCGAGATGCCGCAACCACGCGGGTCGTCATCGGTCTCGAAGAGGTTCTCGCCGGTCTCGATGTCGGCGAGCGACATGTTGAAGTGCGCACCCGACCCGCTCCGGTCGGCGAACGGCTTCGGCATGAAGGTCGCGAAGTAGCCGTGCTTGCGGACGATCTCGTTGGCCATCAGCCGGAAGAACACGGCGCGGTCGGCCATGGTGAGCGCGTCGGAGTAGTTGAAGTCGATCTCGAACTGCCCCGGGGCGTCCTCGTGGTCGAACGAGTACACGCCCCAGCCCATCTCGGTCATCGCCTCGACCAGCTCGGTGAGCCAATCGAGGTTGTCGAGCGCGGCGGTCGCCGTGTAGCAGGGCTTCGCGAGGTCGTCGCGGTCGCTGACCTCGGTCACGCCCTCCGGGGTGTCCTTGAGGACGAAGAACTCGGTCTCGATCCCGAGGTTGAAGGTGAAGCCCATCTCGGCCGCCGCATCGAGCTGGCGCTTGAGGATGTTGCGCGACGCCGCCTCGAACGGCTCGCCCTTCGTGTAGAGGTCGCTCGCGAAGAAGGCGACGTCCTTCCGCCACGGCAACTGCACGGCGCTGTCGAGGTCGGGGCGAGCGGAGAGCTCCTCGTCGCTGATCGCCTGCGGGAGGCCGTCGAGCGCGGCCCCCGTGAAGAGCTCCGATCCCCCGGCCATGCGCTCGAGGTGCGACAGCGGGACGAACTTGGTCTTGATGCTGCCGTGCATGTCCACGAAGCTCGCCATCGCGTACTTGACGCCGGCCTCCTGCAGGCGGGCGCGGACGGACTCCACGGTGGTAACGGTCTCGACGACGGTCATGGGATGCTCCTCCGGTTACGTCGCTGCCCTCGCCGCGACTCATTTCGATACTGTATTGAAAGTATGCGTGGGTGGAGTTTCGATGCAGTGTCGAAAGTGTTTCCGGGGTGTGAACCCTGCGCCCAGGTGCACTGAAAACACGGAACCGGCGCCCGCCGCGAGTGCGACGGACGCCGGTTCCGGGAGTCGTGGTTACGGAACGATGACCGCACGCCCGCGGATCGTGCCCGCGTGCAGATCCTCGTAGGCCTTCGGGGCGTCGTCGAGCGAGTACGGCTGCACCTCGACGTCGACCTTGCCCGCCTTCGCGAGCTCGAAGACCTCGATGAGCTCGCTCCGCGAACCCCAGTACGGCACCCGGACGGCGGCGTCGTAGGCGATCGACCCGAAGCCGATGGTCGCCGATCCGCCGCCGATGCCCACGATCGTCACGTCGGCCTCCATGGCGGCGACCGCGGTGGCCGTGGCGATCGTCGGGTTGGCGCCGACGAAGTCGAACACCGCGTCGACCCCGACGCCACCGGTCAGCTCGCGGATCTTGCCCGCGGCCGACTCGTCGCTGATGAGCGTGACGTCGGCGCCGACGTGCTTCGCCAGCTCGAGCTTCTCGTCGCTCACGTCGAGGACGATCACCGTCGCGCCGGAGAGCGCCTTGAGCATCTGGATGCCGACGTGACCGAGGCCACCGGATCCGATGACGACGGCGAAGGTGCCGGCACCGAGCTTCGGCAGGCTGCGCTTGATCGCGTGGTACGGCGTGAGGCCGGCATCGGTGAGCGACACGTTCTTCACGGGGTCGAGGTCGCCGATCGGCACCAGGTGGCGCACATCGTCGACGATCATGTACTCGGCCATCGAACCCTGGCTGCCGAGTCCGGGAGGACGGATCCCCTCGGCGACGGCGTTCGTGCAGTAGTTCTCCTTGCCCTGCGAGCAGTTCAGGCAGTGACCACAGCCCCACGGTCCGTAGACGGCGACCGCGTCGCCGATCTGCAGGCTCGTCTCGACACCCTCACCGAACGACTCGATGACGCCGGCGCCCTCGTGTCCGAGCGTGAGCGGCAGCGGGTACTGCTGCGCGAGGTAGTCCTCCTCGGGGAGGCTCATGACGTAGTCGTCGGAGTGGCAGACACCGGCGGCGGTGACCTTCAGGAGGATCTCACCCGGCCCCGGTGTCGGCTTCTCGATCTCGACGACCTCGGGGGCCGAGCCGATCTTCGTGTACCGCAGTGCCTTCATGGTGAGACATCCTCCTCGAGCGTCGGAACCGCACGCCGCAGTCGCTCACTAAGCGACGTGTGTCAGATAAGTCTGACCGTTCCAGTATGCGCCTCGATCCGGCGGCCGGCACCCCGTTGACAGCGCCCTGGCACCGACACCCGTCAGCGTGGCTCCCAGGCCAGGACGACCTCGAGGAGCTCAGCTCGCGACAGCCCACTGTCGACCTGGAGGACCGGTTGCGGCAGGGTCACGAGCCAGGCCTCGTGCGACGCCCGACTCCGGCCGTCGAACGCAGGGTCGTCGTAGCCGCTCGCCCATTCACGGAACTCCCGCCACGCACGGTCGTCATGCGGTTCGCCGGCCCGCCGCTCGATCTCTCGGGCCTCCAGACGCCGCAGCCGCTCCGCCGGATCGAGGGTCACGAAGACGATCGCGTCGCATTCGGCGACGATCTCGTCACCCCAGCCGGGCATCGAGCCCGACAGCACCCACGCCTCGCGCGGTACGAACAGCTCGCGCATGAGCCGCACCCGCTCCGCGTCAGAACGCTTGGTGACATAGGGCGGGTCGGTCGGCACCCAGAAGTAGTCGTCGGCGTCGGCGTGCGGGACGGACCAGTGGTCGGCGAGCGCCCGCCCGAGCGTGGTCACGCCACTGCCACTCGCACCCATCACATGCACTCTCGATCGTCGCATCCGTCCATTCTGACCGGTCGGACGCGGACGAGCTCAGGCGCGGTCGTGGAGGGTCAGCTGGTAGCCGTCCGGGTCGGCGAAGGTGAAGGTGCGACCGAACGGGCCGTCGATCGGCGCCGAGACGATCGTGTGGCCGTCGGCGACGAGGGCGTCGTGGATCTCCTGGACGTCCGTGGCGTGCAGCCAGATCGCCGCGCCGATCCCAGGCTGGGGTGCGGAGGCGAGATCGGTTCCGGGGACGATGTCGCGCAGGGCGAAGGCGGTCGGCGACGTCTCGAAGACGACCGCGTGCGGCGGGCCGGCCTGCGAGCGGACGAGGCCGAGGTACTGCTCATAGAAGGCCTGCGAGGCGTCGAGGTCGGCGACCTGGAGGGAGATGAAGTCCGGTCCGGTGACGGGCATGATGTGCGTCCATTTCTGTCGTGTCAGTTATCTGACACACTCAGCCTATGTCAGAATACTGACATGAGTCAAGACGGGATCGAACTGGACACCTCGCTGGGGTACCTCCTGAAGGAGGCGTCGAGCGCACTCCGCTCAGCGATGGAGGCGGTCCTGCGGCCACTCGGCATGACGATCACGCACTACTCCTGCCTCGAACTCCTCGCCCAGCGACCTGGACTGTCGAACTCCGAACTGGCCCGCGGCGCCTTCGTCACCCGTCAGTCGATGAACGTGCTCCTGCAGGCCCTCGAGCGCGACGGATTTGTCACCCGCCCGGAACAGGCCCCCGTCGGCAAGGCACTGCCGACCCGACTCACGCCGCTCGGTCGTGAGCGCCTCGCGCAGGCGACCGCTGCCGTGCGATCGGTCGAGGTCCGGATGCTGAGCGGCCTGACCGCTGATCAGCAGCGGGAGGCACTCGTCGTCCTGCGCAGCATGATCCGATCACTTCGCGACGACGAGCGCTGAGGCGCCCGTCAGTCGGTGATGGGAAGGGTCTCCACGAACGCCTGGATCCGGTCCGCCACAGCGACCGGGACCTGCCAGGCCGTGAAGTGCGCCCCGCGATCCAGTTCCGTCCAGCTCCGGATGTCGCTGTACGCCCTCGCCGCGTAGGAGCGCGGGAGTCCGCGTTCGCCCGTCTGCACGGCGACGGCCACAGGCACCTCGATCAGCGGGAGTTCGGGCTGCTTCGGGTGGTCGCGATACGGCCGGAACGATGATCCGATGCTCTGCGTGAACCAGTACAGCGAGACCGTGGTCAGCAGCTCGTCGTCGGTCCACCAGTCACCCTCTCCCGCCCACGCGAGGAGCTTCTCCGCGATCCATGCGGCGAGGCCTACCGGCGAGTCGTTCAGGGCCGTCGCGAGGATCTCGGGCCTGGTGGCCTGCACCCGCGCATAGGCGAGACCGCGAGCCCACTCCTGGTCGTGTCGATCGAGCCAGTCCTGCTCCTCGGCGGTGAGGTCGCGCGCTCGGGACGCCGACGGGAAGGCGGCATGCGTCGCGAACTGACCGACGACCGACTCGGGATGGAGCGCCGCGAGCCAGTCGCTCGTCGTCGACCCGACGTCCTCGCCGTAGGTGAGGTAGCTCGCGTGCCCCAGCACCTCGGTCATGAGTGCGTGCATGAGTTCGGCGACCACCGGGCCGGTGAACGGCCGGTCCGCGAGGGGTGCTGAGAACCCGTACCCGGGCAGGGAGGGGACGACGACCTCGAAGCCGAGCGTCCGGCCGTCGCCGAGGTCGACCGTGCGTCCTGCGAGTTCCTTCGCCAGCGGCAGCATCTCGATGAAGGAGTACGGCCAGCCGTGGAACGCGATCACCGGGACCGTCACCGTGACGCCGTCCGGCGCCATCAGCCGCGCGACATGCAGCCGCTGCCCGTCGACCTCCGCCTCGAACTGCGGCACATCCTGAAGTTCGCGTTCGATGCGCCGCCAATCGAAGCCGTCCCGCCAGTGGTCGACGAGCGCCCGCAACCGGTCGAGCGAGAGGGCGCTCTCCTCGCCGGCGTCGCCGATTGCGGCGGGGAGGCGAACCGCGTCGAGACGCCGCCGCAGGTCCTCGAGGTCGGCATCGGGCACCTGGATCCGGAACGAACGCATGCGCTCGACGCTAGAGCAGACGTCCGACAGGGGGCATGAGACGAGGGCGCGATGCTGCACAACCCACTGATGACACCGCCCGTCGCGACCGGTAGCATCGCCGGTACCGGGCTCCCTCGCCCGGTTGTGGCCCAGACCCCGCCGCCGCTTGAGCCGGCACCCGAATGTCTGGATCGCAGCGGCGGGGCTGGGTTCCGGTACCCAGGTTCGGATAGCCATCTTGCGAACGGACCGAGCATTCCGCCGAAACGACCGGATCCAGCGCGTACCATGATCCGTACCGGGCTCCCTCGCCCGGTTGTGGCCCAGACCCCGCCGCCGCTTGAGCCGGCATTCGGGTGTCTGGAACGTTGCGGCGGGTCTGGTTCTGAGTATCAGTGACCGACTGCAGGACACCTGCCCGGTGTCTGATTCAGGCGCGGTAGTGCGCCGCCAGGCGCTCGAGGCCCTCGTCGATCGAGACCGCCGGCGTCCAGTGCAAGGCCGCGCGGGTCTGGCGCTGGTCGAACCAGTGGGCGGTCGACAGCTGTTCCGCGAGGAAGCGCGTCATCGGCGGCTCATCGGCGCCGGGACGGATACTCCACAGGCGCTCGACGAGCCCACCGGCAGCTCGGGCGACGCCGGCGGGGACGCTGAAGGCGGGCGGCTTCACGCCGGCAGCACGGCAGATGCCCGCGAGCAGTTCGCCGACCGGGCGCGGCTCACCGTTCGTCACCACGAACGCACGACCATGTGCCGTCTCCGCATGCTCGAGTGCCGCGGCGATGGCCGACGCCGCGTTCGCGACGTAAGTGCTGTCGATGAGCGCGGTGCCGTCGTCGAGCAGGGGCAACCGGCCGCGGCGCGCACGGTCGACGATGCGCTCGACGAGCTGCGGGTCGCCCGGGCCCCAGACGAGGTGCGGCCGCACGACGACGACCGCGAAGCCGCGACGGTCCCGCGCGAGGGCGTGCAGTTCGCCCTGCGCCTTCGTCCGCGCGTACTCCCCGCGTGCCGCGTCCGGGTCGGCCGGTTCCGCACCGACACCCACGAGCGCCGAGCCACCGTGCGCGACGGACGGCGAGGAGATGTGGACGAACCGTGAGACACCCGCGGTCTCGGCCGCGTCGAGGACGACCTCGGCCCCGGTGACGTTGACCCGCTCGAACTCCGCCGGATCACCCGCCAACGAGACCTTCGCCGCCAGATGCACGACCGCGTCGACACCGTCCATCGCCGACTCGACGACGGCTGCGTCGGTGATGGATCCCCGCACCTCCTCGACGTCGGTGAGCGCGGATGGCCCACGCTGCAACACCCGGACGCGATGTCCACCGCGGAGCAGCTCGAGGGCGACCTCGCGGCCGAGCATGCCGCTCGCGCCGGTGACGAGGACCGTCACGGGGTGCTCAGCCGTTCACCGGCCAGGATGCCTTCCGCCCACACCGACAGGTGGGTGCGGTCGATCTTGGAGTTGTGGCGGATGTCGGTCGGCAGCTCGGGGACCACGAAGACGGCGACGAGCGGCTGCGTCGAAGCATCCCGCACCTGCCCTGCGAGCTGGGCCTCGGCGAGCTGGACCCGCTTCGTACCCGTGGTCGTCTCGACGATCGCGACGCACTGGCGGAGGCCCTCGGGGCCAACGCCCACGAGGGCGGCGCGGCGCACGAGCGGCACCGTCTCGATCGCCTGCTCCGGTCCGACCGGAGCGATCGGTCCCTCCTGGGTCGCGATCACGTGCGGCAGACGGCCCTCGATCCAGAGACGGCCATCGGCGTCGAGATGCCCGACATCGCCGGTGCGGTGCCAGCGCCCGCCGTCGGCGACGTCGCGGACGGCGGCCCGGTCGGTCAGCCAGAGCCGGTCGTACTGCGACTTGAGGTGATCGGCCGAGATGATGACCTCGCCCAGGCGGTCCGCGTCCTGCGTCGGCGCACCCGTGGCGCGGCCGGCCTCGTCGAGCGGGCTGATGCGCACGTCGACGCCGCCGATGGGCGTCCCGACGCACACACCCGTGTGCTCGGTGTCCTCGTCGGGCAGCGTGTCGAGGGTGATGTCCGCGACGAGCAGGCACTCGGTCATGCCGTACACCGCGTGTGCAGACGCGTTGGGCAGGACACCCACGAGTGCCGTGAGGAGCTGGCGACTGACGGGCGCGCCCGTCGAGAGCACGGTCCTGACGCCCTGGAGCGCCTGGCGGTCCGTACTGTCGAGCGCGTCGGCCGTCGCGACCACGTTCAGGATGGCGGCCGGCGAGAGGAACACGATGTCGGCGTCCGTCTCGGCCACGGCGGCAGCGACCGCCCGCGCCGTGAGCGTCCGGGGCGCCGAGATGTCCATCTCCGGCGTCGAGGAACGGGCTCCGAGCGCCGGGCCGAGCAGCGCGAACGGCGCGAACCCGGTGACGAGTCCCGAGTCGGCGGTGATCGCGAAGTGCTCCGAGAGGACGTCGCGCAACGACGACAGCTGAGCGTGCGTGTACTTCACGCCCTTCGCCGGGCCGGTCGATCCCGAGGTGTAGAGGATCGCCGCGAGGTCGGTCGGGCCTGGTTCGCTGGGCAGCTCAGGCGTCGTACGGGTGTCGAGCAGGTCCTTGAGGCTGTGCGAGACGCCGAGGGCCGTCGCGGTCGCGCCGGGGAGGCGGGCGGCGGAGATCTTCACGCCCGGCCAACCGAGCGCACGAGCGGCGGCGAGCCCCTTGGTCTCGCCGATGACGTACGCGGGCCACGCGCCTCGGACCGCGCGGTGGAGGCCTTTGACGCCGAGACCGGCGTCGGCGACGACCACGACCGCGCCGATGCGCAGGCAGGCGTAGATGACGGCGGTGAGCGTGGCGCCGGGCGTGACGAGCAGCGAGACGCGGTCGCCACGCCGGACACCGATGCGGTGCAGGCCGGCGGCCAGGCGCGTCACGCGGTCGTCGAGTTGCCGCCAGCTGACGCGACGGGCGGTTCCGGACCCGCGCTGCTCGACGATGGCGTCGCCGTCGTCGGTGCGACGCTGGTCGAGCCGACGCCACAGCGGCTCGAAGCCGCCGTCGGACGCGGACGCCTCGGCGGGAGCAGTCGGCACGGTCTCCGCGGCCGCACCCTGCGGCAGGCGGTCGCCGAGCCAGGTGAGCAGTGATTCGGCGACGGGGGCGTCGTCGATGACGAGGTGGCCGGCACCCTCGAAGCGGTGGACCTCGGCGTGCGGAAGGCGGTCGGCGAGGTCGTCGAGGTAGCGGTCGCTGAAGATCGGATCGCGGGGGCCCCAGAGCATGACGGCCGGAACACGGAGCTGGGCGACGTCGTCGGCGAGGCGCTCGAGGCGCGGGAAGCTGACGTGGTCGGGCGTCGCGGGGATGTCGGCGACGAACGCACCGATCCCCCGACGGCGGGCCGGCGACCCGTACGGGCTCCGGTAGGCGTCGCGGACGTCGCGGTCGAGGGGCGGTGACGCGAGGGAGAGCGTCGTGTCGAGGAACGCCGTGGTCTGGACCGATCCGGCACCGAGCATGCCTCGAGCGCCGGCGAGACGCAGCGGCGCGGGGATCGCCGTGCCCTCCGGGTGATGCACGGCGGTGTTGAGGAGCATCGAGCCGACGAGCTCCTCCGGGTGCTCCGTCGCCCAGCCGAGGGAGATGACGCCGCCCCAGTCGTGGCCGAGCGTGACGACGGGACCGGTGATGCCGAGCGCCTCGGTGAAGGCGGCGAGGTCGGCGATCCGCTGTTCGAGGGTGCGGGCGACCTCGGTCCGCTCCGACCAGCCCATCTCGAGCTGGTCGACGGCGACGACGCGCCAGGCGTCGCCACCGGAGGACGCCTGCTCGACCGACTGCGTGACGAGCGTGCGCCACAGGTACGACCACGTCGGGTTCCCGTGGACGGCGAGCACGGTGCCGACCGGTGTCGCGCCGGCTTCGGCGAGCGCCGAGGCGGTGTCGAGGTAGTGCCAGTTGCGCGTGGTGCCGTCGTCGGCCAGGCGGCCGGGGACGTCGATGCGGTGGGAGAAGGCGGCGGGCAGGCCGGGCAGACCTGCGGCGCGCACCCCCATGGTCCGCAGACCGACGTTCGCGGCGACGGTGCCCGCTACCACGCGAGTTCCATGAGGCCGGTGTTCAACCCCGAGCCGACGCCCATGAGGAGGACGCGGTCGCCCTTGTTCAGGGTCGACTGCTGGTCGGCGAGGGTGATCGGGATGGAGGCCGGCCCGACGTTGCCGAGGTAGGGATAGGTGACCGGGACGCGACTGCGGTCGAGCGAGGCGGCCTTCACCATGGAGTCCGTGTGGATGGACGACACCTGGTGGGTGATGTAGCGGTCCATCTTCGACCACCGCCACGAGTCGCCGGCGGCCTCCTTCCACGCGGAGACGACGAGGTCGAGCCCACCCTTGAGGAGTGCTCGGGCGTCCGTGAACATGCCGTCGACGCTGCCGACGCAGAGGTGGTTGAACTCCGTCGCCGCGCGGGTGACCCCGCCGAGGATGCGGTGTCCCTCGGGGTGACGATCGGCCGGCCCGATGACGGCGGCGGCCGCTCCGGAGCCGAGCGTGAGGGAGGCGAACTCGCTCATGAAGTCGTCGCGGTCGATGGTGCTGCCGCTCAGGCGCTCGATCGTGTTGGCGTGGACCTCGCTCGCGTCCTCACCGTTGACGATGAGCGCGTACTCGATCTGTCCGGACTCGATCATCGCGGCCGCCATCGTCATACCGGTCACGAAACCGAGGCAGGCGTTGGCGATGTCGAAGTTGATGGCCGAGCTCGGCAAGCCGAGGCCGTCGTGGATGCGGACGGCGACGGAGGGCTCGAGGTGCTGTCTCGTGACCGAAGTGTTGATCATGAGGCCGATCTGCGACGGTGAGATGCCGGCCTCGGCCAGCGCACGGCGTCCGGCCGACACGGTGGCGTCATCCGAGTTCTCACCGGGGCCCCAGTGTCGTCGCTCGACCACACCGGCGACGCGTCGCAGGATGCCCTTCGGGAGGCGGGCGCGTTTCATCGCGGCCGCGAGGCCCTCTTCGATCTCGACCGAGGTCACCACTGCGGACGGCAGCGTGCTCGCCACCGACAACATGGCCACATTGTCGAATCGGGTAGTTGCGTTTCCGGTCACGATTCCTCCGTGCCTCTGACCAGGCAGTCTTGACCGCCAGCGTCTGACGGTACTCCTTTACCCTGAACGTGGACGAATCGTGTCCCCGACGTTGACAGCGGGCGTCCAGCCGGACAGCGCGCGGGGCGTCCGCCTAGGCTGGTGGGCGCGGCCCATTCCGCCGGTGCCGCCTGATCGGAGGATGTCACGATGGTGGTCCGGCCCTACTGGTTGAAGCGTGCGAGCATCGAGGACTTCGAGGCGGCCTACGACCCCGATACCTGGCCCTCGTACACCGATTCGACCGGGCTGCCGCTGTTGGCCGAGGCGATGTCCAACCAGGATCCGGCGACGCGCGCGTTCATCGCCGGGCAGCTCCTTGACGACGGGGCGGATGCGACGGTCGTCCTCGACGAGGGGTACACGCTGCTGCACGTCCTGCTGGCGCAGCGCGCCCGGGACCCCGAGGTCGACCCTCCGCTCGTCCGTCGCCTCATCGCCGCCGGTGCCGACGTGAACCGGCCCGCCGGACGACACCAGCGCCGCCCGGTGGAGGAGGTCGACCACCCGAAGCTGTCCGAAGCGGAGCTCGAACCCTACTACCGTGCGTTCTTCGACCAGCCGGGCCTCGAGCTCCTCGCGCCCGACCCGCACGGGCACTCCGTGCTCGACCGGGCCCGCTCGAGTCGCTTCCGGCGGCCGCAGCTGTTCGACCTGGTGACGGCGTATCTGGATGCGGCCGGACTCGCCCCCGCCACCGAGGCGGTGACCCGCACGGCGACCTGGCAGAACCTCGACGAGCTCCGAGCCGTCTACACCCCAGGCCTCGCGTCCGCGGTCGACGAGAACGGCGACAGCTTGCTCCACGCCGTCCTGCGCAATCCCGACCTCACCGTCCGCTCCACGTTCGTCCCGCAGCTGCTGGCCGACGGTGCCGACGTCGCCCTACGCACCGCCCAGGGCGACAGCGTCCTCCACCTCGCGCTCGACCGCTCCGGCGCGCGGGACGCCGAACAGGACGCCCGGGTGCTCGGCGCACTCATCACCGCGGGTGCCGACGTCAACGCGTCGTCACCGGCGAACGGTGTCCCGCTGACCGCACTCGCCGGGCAGGGCAACTTCCCCGAGAACCGACTCGAACCGCTGTACGACGTGCTCCTCGCCGCGCCTGGCCTCGACCCGGCCGTCGTCCTCGCCGACGGCCGGACCGCGCTCGACGTCGTCCGCACGGCGCGGCCTCCTCGTCCGGTGCTCCTCGCCCGCCTCGAGGCCCTTGCCGTCTGACACCGGAGCCGACCGACCGCGGGAGCCGCGATCCCTGAATCGGCATTGTCGTGCGCTCACATCCCCGCAGTAGCCTGTGGGGATGACCACCCGCCGCACCCTCGACCAGTCCTCCAAGCTGAAAAGCGTCCTCTATGAGATCCGGGGGAAGGCCCTCGTCGAGGCCGTGCGTCTCGAGGCCGACGGGCACCGCATCCTGAAGCTCAACACCGGCAACCCCGCGATCTTCGACTTCGAGGCACCGCACCAGATCGTGCGCGACATGATCGCCGCGCTCCCCCACTCCCACGGGTACAGCGACAGCCGCGGCATCCTCTCCGCGCGTCAGGCCGTCTCCTACCGCTACGAGGAGATGGAGGGGTTCCCCCGGGTCGACCCGGAGTGGGTGTTCCTCGGCAACGGCGTCTCCGAGCTCATCACGATGACGATGCAGGCCCTCCTCGACGACGGCGACGAGGTCCTCATCCCCGCGCCCGACTACCCGCTGTGGACCGCGATGACGAGCCTCGCGGGTGGCACGCCGGTGCACTACCGCTGCGATGAGGAGGCGGACTGGGCGCCCGACATCGAGGACATCCGCTCCAAGATCACGCCGAACACCAAGGCGATCGTCGTCATCAACCCGAACAACCCCACGGGCGCGGTGTACTCCCGCGAGGTGCTGGAGCAGATCGCCGGAGTCGCACGCGAGCACGGGCTGCTGCTGCTCGCCGACGAGATCTACGACCGCATCCTGTACGACGACGCCGTCCACATCCCGATGGCGACCGTCGCCCCCGACCTCCTCTGCCTCACCTTCAACGGCCTGTCCAAGACCTACCGCGTCGCCGGCTACCGGTCCGGCTGGCTCGTCATCACGGGACCGCGTGACCATGCGCGCGGCTTCCTCGAGGGCATCAACCTCCTGGCGTCCACGCGTCTGTGCCCGAACGTGCCGGCGCAGCACGCCGTGCAGGCGGCGCTCTCCGGCGTGCAGTCGATCGACGCCCTGATCGCACCGAGCGGTCGCCTGCTCGAGCAGCGCGACGCCACCTGGGCCGGCCTCAACTCGATCCCCGGCGTCTCCTGCACGAAGCCGATGGGTGCGCTCTACGCCTTCCCGCGCCTCGACCCGGAGGTCCACGAGATCCACGACGACGAGCTGCTCGTCCACGATCTGCTCGTGGCGGAGCACATCCTGCTCGTCCAGGGCACGGGCTTCAACTGGCCGGACCCCGACCACCTGCGGGTCGTCACCCTGCCCGAGGAGCGTGTCCTCACCGACGCGATCGAACGGCTCGGCAACTTCCTGTCGTCCTACAAGCAGTAGGCGCCGTCAAGCAGGAGGCGCGGCAGCAGGACATCAGCGCGGTGGCAGGATGTCGTCGAGCAGCGCGTCCTGCTGCCGGGCGGATCTCCTGCCCTAGACGCCGAGGTAGCGACCCGGCCGGTGGTTCAGCGCGAGGATGAGGTTCAGCAGGACTGCGCCGAGCGCCGAGACGAGCACGTTGAGCGGCGGCACGGCGACGAGTGACACGAGCACCACCACGGTGTCGACGGCCATGAGCACGTAGCCCGCGCGGATGCCGAACCGGTCCTGGAGGATCAGCGCGACGATGTTGAACCCACCGAGACTGGCTCGGTGTCGGAACAGGATCAGGATGCCGACGCCGCAGAGCACGTTGCCGACCACGGCCGCGTAGAACGGGTCCATGTGCCCGACCGGCAGGAACAGCGGGTGCACCCCGGACAGGACGGACACGAGCACGATCGCGCCGCCGCTCCGCAGCGTGAACACCCAGCCCTTGCCGCGGATCGCGAGCAGGAAGAACGGCAGGTTGATCGCGATGAACAGCACCGGGAACGGCACGGGTGCGAGGTAGCTGACGAGGAGCGACAGGCCGGCCGTCCCACCGGTCACCGCCGAACCGGCCTTCAGGATGAAGAGGCCGAACGACACGACCGTGACGCCGACGAGCAGCCCGAGGATGTCCTCGACCACCCCGTGTCGAACCGGAGACGGTGCCGGGGCAGGCGTGGAGGGGGCCTGCTGCGCGCTCGACGTCGCGGCGCTCGGCTGCTGGGTGCTCATTCCGCCAACGATGCATCAGCTCGTCGTCCTGCGCAACACGAGTAGAGTGCAGTGGTCATCGTGCTTGATTCCTAGCCCGAGAGTGAGCAACATGCCTCATCCTACGACCATCGACCACCTCGACGCGCGCATCCTGACCGCGCTCGACGACGACCCGTCCGTGACGGCGCTCGCCCTTGCACGCATTCTCGGCGTCGCGAGGAACACCGTCCACGCCCGCCTGCGCCGACTCGAGACGAGCGGCGCACTCGGCGCCCCGAGTCGCCGGGTGCGACTGTCGGCGCTGGGCTACCCCCTCACCGCGTTCATCGAGATCTCCATCCGGCAGGACCTCGCGACGGAGGCCTACGCGGCCCTCGAGTCGATCCCGGAGATCGTCGAGGTGCACGCGACCACCGGTGACGCCGACCTCTTCGCGAAGGTCGTCGCGCACGACACGGAGGACCTGCACCGCATCGCCGGGGTGCTGCTCGCGGCTCCGGGCGTGGTCCGGACGAACACGAAGGTCTCACTCATCGAGGTCATCCCGTACCGCGCGTCGACCCTCCTCGATCGCCTCGCCGAGGGGCCGTCAGTGCGCTGAAGCCGTCAGCGCGCCGACCGGGCACGCACCACAGCGGCCGTGCCCGCGGCGATCGCGACGACCGTGCCGTAGCCGAGCACCGTGGCGTGGAGCCCGATGGCCGAGGCGAGCAGGCCGGCGATGACGGCCGGCACGCCGAAGGACAGGTACGCGACGATGTACAGCGCGGCGAAGAGCTCAGCGCGTTCGTCGGCCGGCGCGAGCGGGACGAGCGAGGCGATCGTGCCCATGAACGCCGTGCCGAACCCGGTTCCGGCGATCACGACGGCGACCACCGCGACCGGGAGCGACCCGAGGATCAGGGCGACGAGCAGGAGCACGGTACCGGCGGACAGCGCGGACGCCCCGTAAACGGCCGCGACGACGGGTCGGCGGCGGTGGAGCACCGCGGCCGCGACGGCCCCGGCGGCCGGCAGCAGCCCG
>NZ_JACYTW010000045.1:0-34156 GCF_014841395.1 Plantibacter sp. CFBP 13570
GGGTGGATCGCCGAGCTCAGCGGACGGCAGCGCGTCGCGGTCGAGATCGGCGGGGTGTCGCCCGGCGCCGGGTCGCCCGTCTCGCCGGCGGGTGTGACCGCGATCGCCGCCGTCGATGGCGCCGGCGAGACCGTCGTGATCCTCGGTAACCTCGGCGAGACACCGGTCCGGGTCGTACTGAACGGCGCGTCCGAGCCGCGCGTCGTGGACCTCGGTGCGGGTGCGGTCGCCCGGGTGGTCGTCTCGGGTCCCGTCTCCGGCTCGTAACTCCTGCATCCCGGGCGCGTACCCGGGGCCGGGATGCTCCTGGGCGGTGTTCTGACCGACCAGCAGGAGTTGTGCGCAGAGCATCCGGTCCGAGCTCCTCAGCCGGCAGGACGCCTCGCCGAGCGTCCCGCCGGTTCACAACTCCTGCAGTTCGTCGCGGGAGCGCAGCGGCACGCCGGGGCTGAGCCGATCTGCGAACGTGCGACCGACGCGAGCAGGAGTTGTGAACCGGCGGGAGGGCTCAGGCGAGCGTGCGGCGCAGGATGGCGAGGTCGAGCCAGCGGCCGAACTTCGTCCCGACTTCCGGCAGCAGGCCGACCTGCTCGAACCCGAGCTTCGTGTGCAGGGCGATCGATGCGGTGTTCTCGGCCTCGATGAGGGCGAGCATGACGTGGTGGCCGTCGGCCGTGGCGCGTTCCAGCAGCTTGACCATGAGCGCCTTGCCGAGGCCGCGCCCCTGTGCGTCCGGGTGCACGTACACGGAGTTCTCGACGGTGTGGCGGTACCCGTCCTTCGCGGCGTACGGGCCGTAGCTGCCGTAGGCGAGGACCTCACCCTCGGGGAGCGCGTCGTCGGGGCCGTCGGCGATGGCGACGAGCGCGACCCGGCCCGGCTCCTGGTGGCGGGCGAGCCATGCCTCGCGCTCGGCGAGGTCGGGTGTGACCTCGGTCCAGATCGCGACACCGTTCGCGACGGCGTCGGTGTGGATGGCGAGGACGCCAGGCAGGTCGGCAGGTTCGGCGAGACGGATGCGCATACATCGATCGTAGAGCGCCCTTCGACAAGCTCAGGGACCGGTGGTGTCGGGCTCAGGGACCGACGGTGTTGGGCTCAGGGGTCGGCCGTAGGGAGCCGGGGCGCCCTTCGACAGGCTCAGGGACCGATGGTGTGCGGCTCAGGGACCGATGGTGTGCGGCTCAGGGACCGATGGTGTGCGGCTCAGGGACCGACGGTGTTGGGCTCAGTGGCCCGGTGCCCGCGACGGGTAGATTCGAGGCATGTCCTCCTCCACTCCGCTCCCGATGGAGCAGCTCACCGCCGTCCTGAACGCCGAAGTCGCCCGCTACGCCGCGCGCGGTTGGACGGTGTCGTCGGTGCAGGGCCAGCAGGCCGTGCTGCAGCGACAGAAGCGCATCGGCTGGTTCTGGAACCTGATCCTGACGCTCATCACCGGCGGGCTCTGGCTCATCGTCGTGATCATCCGCGTCGTGAACCGCAAGGTCGAGTCGCTCATCGTGACGGTCGACGCCTACGGTCGCATCTCCACGCGACGCTGACGGTCGGAGCATGAGCATGAGCATGAGCATGAGCGTGCGCGGCGAGAGCGAATCCCGGGAGACCGACGCCAGAGCTGTCATCGCCGCCGAGCGCGCCCGCGTGCAGCGGCGGACGCTCACGGTCGTCGTCATCAGCCAGGTCCTCGGCGGCGCCGGTCTCGCCGCCGGGGTGACGGTCGGGGCGCTCCTCGTGCAGGACGTCCTCGGCAGCATGAGCCTCGCGGGCGTCGCAGCCGCGCTCCTGACCCTCGGCTCCGCGCTCACCGCCTTCCTCGTCGGGCGCGTCACCCAGCGGCTCGGCCGGCGCATCGGGCTCGGACTCGGATTCGCGGCGGGTGGCGTCGGCGCGATCGGTGTGGTCGTGGCCACCACCACCGCCCTGGTGCCGCTCCTCTTCCTGTCGCTGTTCGTCTACGGCGCTGGCACGGCCACGAACCTCCAGGCGCGCTACGCCGGCACCGATCTCGCGACCCCGGCCCGACGTGGTTCGGCGATCAGCGTCGCGATGGTGTCGACCACGCTCGGCGCTGTCGCCGGACCCAACCTCGTCGAGCCGCTGGGATCGTTCGCGACCGGCCTCGGGCTGCCGTCGCTCGCCGGGCCGTTCCTCCTCGCCGCGGTCGCCTACCTCGCGGCCGGGACGGCGTTCCTCGTGCTGCTCCGACCCGACCCGTTCCTCCTCGCCCGCCGTCTCGACGCCGAGCTCGCGCAGCTGGAGGTGGAGCGGACCGCTGCGGAGCAGGTGGGGTCGAAGCAGACATCGCCGACGACCGCCGCACGCCCGCGTCCCGGCGTCGGCGCCTACGTCGGCGCCGCGGTCATGGTGGTCACGCAGATCGCCATGGTGGCGGTGATGACCATGACCCCGGTGCACATGCGCGCCCACCACCACGGCCTCGGCGAGGTCGGGCTCGTGATCGGGATCCACATCGCCGCGATGTACCTCCCCTCGCTCGTGACCGGCGTCCTGGTCGACCGCATCGGCCGCACGCCGATGGCGATCGCCGCCGGCGTGACCCTCCTGCTCGCCGGTGTCACGGGAGCACTCGCACCGGCGGACTCGCTCGGCCTGCTCATCCTGGCGCTCGCCCTCCTCGGACTCGGCTGGAACTTCGGGCTCATCGCGGGCACCGCGCTGGTCGTCGACCACACCGTGCCCGCCAACCGGGCACGCACCCAGGGCACGCTCGACGTCCTCATCGCGCTCGCCGGTGCCGGAGCCGGTGTCATGTCCGGCGTCGTGATGGCGGGGGTCGGTTACGGTGCGCTGTCGATCGCGGGCGGCGTGCTCGCCCTCCTGCTGATCCCCGTGCTGCTCTGGGCCCGCCGGGTCACCCCACGCACATCGGTGAGCTGAGGGCGCCCGAGCTACTCCGCCGCAGCCGGAACGCGGACGGTGAGGGCACCCGGCTCGATCCAGGTGTTGATCGCAATGGCCTTGCCGAAGCCGTCGCCGTCGAGTTCGATCTCCTCCGGCTTCGACATCCGGGCGACGAAGCGCTTCGCGGTGCCGTACCGGAGGTCGCCGTCGTCCTTCTGCTTGCCGGCGAGGGCCTTGCCCGCCTTCGTGCGACGGAGGACGCCGTTCACCCAGGCGACCTTCGCCCAGATGCGGATCCACCCGAGGATCCCGCCGGGGCGCATGAACATGAGGTCGAACAGGCCGTCGTCGACGACCGCGTCCGGCAGCAGCAGGATGTTGGCCGGCAGCGAACCGCAGTTGCCGATGATGACGGTGTGGACGGTCGCGCGGGTCTGCGGCTCGTCGTCGATGCGGAACCGCAGGTGCAGTTCGTCGGGGTCGCGCAGCGACTTCACGATCGCGTCGACGTAGGCGGCCCAACCGGCCTTCGCCTTGAGGTCGTCGTCGGTGTTCTTGATCATCTTCGCGTCGATCCCCATGCCGGCCATGACGACGAACACGTGGCGGTCGCGGGAGTGGTCGGCGCGCTCGATATCGATGACGCCGAGGTCGATGGGCTTGTCGTCGCCGGTGAACGCCGTGACGACGGAGCCCGGGAGGTCGTTCAGGGTGAGGCTCAGGTTGCGGGCGAGCAGGTTGCCGGTGCCGGAGGGGAGGAGCGCGAGGGGGATCCCGCTGCCCCGCAAGGCCTCTGAGACAGCGCGGACCGTGCCGTCGCCGCCGGCCGCGATGACGAGGTCGACCTTCGCAGCGATCGCCTCGGCGGTGACGCCCTGGCCGACGTCGTCGATGCTCGTCTCGAACCAGAGCGACTCGCCCCAGCCAGCATCGGCGGCGGAGCGGTCGACCGACTCCCGGAGTGCGTCGAGGTCGACCTTCACGGGGTTGTAGATGACGGCGGCGGTCTTGGTCGCCGTGGTGTCGCTCGGCGTGGTCGTGCTCTCAGGAGTCGTCATCCGATCAGCATAGAAGCGGAGACGCGGGTGAGGGGGATCCCGCTCACGGGTTGACGCGGCACGTGGGTTCTGTAGGCGGCGGAAGAGTATCGTTGAGTCCTTGCAGGCACCGTCCATGCCCGCCACGAACGCAGTGTCCGCGGCGGCCTCCCCATCGTGATTGCGACATCGTGAAGATCCTCTCCATCCAGTCAGCCGTGGCCTACGGGCACGTCGGCAACTCCGCGGCCGTGTTCCCCCTCCAGCGCATCGGCGTCGAGGTGATCCCGGTCAACACGGTGAACTTCTCGAACCACACCGGGTACGGCGCGTGGCGCGGGCCGCTCATCTCGCCCGAGCAGGTCGGCGAGGTCATCACCGGTGTCGAGGAGCGCGGTGCGTTCCCGCAGATCGACGTCGTGCTCTCGGGCTACCAGGGCGGCGTCGGCATCGGCGACGTCATCGTGGACGCGGTGCAGCGGGTCAAGGCGGCGAACCCCGACGCGCTGTACGCGTGCGATCCGGTCATGGGCAACGCGAAGTCCGGGTGCTTCGTCGCCCCGGAGATCCCCGACCTGCTGCGCGACCGCGTCGTGCCGAACGCCGACATCATCACGCCGAACCAGTTCGAGCTGGGCTTCCTCACGGGCACCGAGCCCGCTTCGCTCGAGTCCACGTTGGCGTCGGTCGAACTGGCGCGCGCGATGGGCCCGTCGGTCGTCCTGGTGACGAGCGTCGAGCGTCCCGACCGCGACCCCGAGACGATCGAGATGCTCGTCGTGGACGACGCCGGTCGGTGGATCGTCCAGACGCCGTTGCTGCCGTTCAAGGCGAACGGTTCCGGCGACGTCACGGCCGCCCTGTTCGCCGCACACTACGGCGAGACCCGCGACGCGAAGCTCGCCCTCGAGCGCACGGCGTCGAGTGTGTTCGACCTCGTCGAGCTCACGTACCGCTCGGGCCAGCGCGAGCTGCAGCTCGTCGAGGCGCAGGAGTTCTACGCGAACCCGCGGATGCAGTTCACCGCGACGGCGGTCTGAGCCGCTGAGGTCCCCTTCCGGTCCCTGAGCTCCCTTTCCGGTCCCTGAGTTTCCTTTCCGGTCCCTGAGCTCCCTTTCCGGTCCCTGAGCTCCCTTTCCGGTCCCTGAGTTTCCTTTCCGGTCCCTGAGCTTGTCGAAGGGCGGGGTTGTCCGTGTGCACTTCGACAGGCTCAGTGACCGGGGAAGGTGTCTCGAACGGTTTTCGGTCCCTGAGCTCCCTTTCCGGTCCCTGAGCTTGTCGAAGGGCGGGGTTGTCCGTGTGCACTTCGACAGGCTCAGTGACCGGGGGCGGCTCAGTGACCGGGGAAGGTGTCTCGAACGGTTTTCGGTCCCTCAGCTTGTCGAAGGGCGCACTTCGACAAGCTCAGTGACCAGGGTGCCTCAGCGCTTCCTCACCGCACGGCGCGGCAGGCGAGGTGGAGCGCGAGGCGCACCTCCGGGTCCGCCATGTCGACGCCGAGGAGCTCCTGCGCGCGGGTGATCCGCGTCGCGACGGTGTTGCGGTGCAGTCCGAGTGCGGCGGCCGTCGGCGCGACCGCGGACTCGTGGTCGAGGTAGGCGGACAGCGTCGTCAGCAGCTCGCCGTTGCCGGTCTGCAACGGTGCGAGGAGCGACCGCGCCGCCGGGACGAACGTGTCGTTTCCGGTCCACGCGAGCAGCAGCTGTTCCAGGCCGAGGCCGTCCACCCGCACGAACCAGCCCGTCGTGGACCGGTTCGCGGCGATGCGCACCGCGTCGGACGCCTCACCGAGTGACGACGTCAGACCCGCCGATCCGCTCGCCAGCGACCCGACGGCCGTCGCGACGTTGAACGAGCGCCGCGCCTCCACGTGGAGGTCGCGGAGGGCGGCGATGTACCGCTCGACCTGCGGCGGCTCCGGCGGTTCGGCGAAGGTCAGCCAACCGCTCACCCCGCGGCCGCTCGTCGTCGCGTGGGAGTCCACGGCGATCCGCCCGAGCGCGCCGGTCACGAAGCGGAGGAGTTGTAGGGCGTCCACTCGGCTCCGGCCGACGATCCGGAACGCGAGGTGGTAGCCGGTCGTCCTCCAGCCCCGCTCGAGCATGCGGCGTTCGACGTCGGGATCGGGGCGGCCTCGGAGGTCCACGAAGTCCCGCAGGACGCCGGACGACACGGACGCGTCACTGACCTCGGCGACCTCGTCGATGAGGATCCGCGCCGCGACGGCGGGCATGGCGACTTCGGCGGCGACCGCGAGCGCACTCAGCTGTCGGTCGTCGAGTCCGTCCCCGAAGAACGCGACCCGGAGGCCCTCCCGACTCGGGCTGTCCACCCGGACCGATGCCGCCGCGCCGCGCCCGGCCTTCGTCAGGTCGACCCAGGGGCCGAAGTCGATCGCCGCGTGCACCTCGGACGGCAACCGCCCGCCGGCCTCGAGCAGGACGCCCTCGCTGTCGATGAGGGCGATCCCGTGGCCAATGCTCGTCGAGAGGTGGCGGAGCAGGTCGGCCAGGCCCTCGGCGTGATACTCGATGGACTGCGCGACCTTGCGGACGTACCCGAGAGTCAGGGAGTCGCGGGCCTCGACGAGCTGCCAACACGCCTTCGCGAGCAGCATCGGTCGGTCGACGTGCAGGAGCGAGAAGCCGAGTCGGTCGGCGAGCGCGCGCGTCCCCGCGCCGAAGCCGTCGGCCTCCGGGATCGCCAGGGCGAGGAAGCCACGATCCCGGGTGCGACGGACGAGTGCGTCCTGCTGCCACGGCCTCGTGGGTGGGGCTCCGGTCACCACGGCCAGTCGTCCGGCGCCGTCCTCGGGGAGGGCCGCCTCGTTCGTCTCGACCACCACGCCGGCCCAGTTGGCGTCGGCCGGGCCGGCGATGAGCCGCACGCCGCCGTTGTCGGGGTGGACGAGGAGCGCACCCAACTGCAGGCGATCGCTCATGCCGGGACCTCGTCGGTTCGGACCTCGTCGAGCTCGTCCAGGCCGTAGGCGGACGGGAGCACGTGGCGGAGTCGCTCCGGGGAGCCGGACCACCAGTCCGGACCGTCGACCCGGATGACGGCGACGTGTCTCGCCATCGAGATCGCGGTGACCTCGAGGATGTCCCGCGAGACGGCGTCGACCACGACGATCAGGTCCGGCGCGGCGGCTTCGAGTCGTCCGTCGGTCATGAACGCGAGCGTCTCGGAGCGTGCGACGAGACGGTGCAGCGCGCCACTGCTCCCGTCGATCCCGAAGGTGAGCACGTGCGGGTCGCGGGAGTCCGGCTCGATGCTGCTGATCCGTCCCTCCGCGAGGAGCCGTCCACCCAGCGACTCGGCCAGGGCGGTCAGCGGGCCGTCGATCCGCGCGAGGAACGCGCCGCCCAGCTCGAGTGCCCGGGCGGCGTTCCCGACGATGGCGTGCGCTCGGAGGTCGCCGACGGTGAAGCCCGCGAACACCATGCCGCCACTGCCGCCGGCTTGCACGATCGCCGCGCGGACGACGCGTTCGATGTCGAGAGCACGCTCGGTCTCGACGAGCGCGACCCCGCCGGCACCGGTGTCGCAGGTGACGACGATGCCCGGGACCTCGTCCACGAGGATCGACATCTGGTCGAGCGAGGGGACGGCACGCCCGGTCAGATCAGCGTCGACGATGGTCCTCCCCGCGGCGAACGCGAAGGGGGTGAGCCCGTTGACCCCGCCACCCTCCAACGAACAGATGGCCGGGATGCGGTGTCCGAGCCAGCGTTCCGCGGCCCCGATCAGCCGCCCGAACGGGTCCGTGCCGGGCAGGCGCTCACTGAGCAGCATCGTGGAACCGACGAAGCCGACGGCGAGACACGGGGTCTCCGGGTCGAGGTCGTCGACGCTGTGGAGGTCGAACGGCCAGGCGCGCTCGTCGCGGAGCGCCAGCTCGAGCATCGTCGTCGCGCCGCCACCTCCCGAGCCCAGGATCGCGAACCCCGTCGCCACGGCGGGGAGGCGATCGTGCTCGAGGAGGGTCGGCATGCCCTCAGCCTAGGCTCGGGAGTCCCTGGTGTCGCGAACGAGCTCGTCGGTGAACGCCCGGGTGATGATGCTCTCGTCTGGAAGAGCACGTTGAGCGTCTTCAGTGAGCTCATATCTGCTGACCGCGACGGGATTCGTTGCGGATGCCAGCGCATACCGGACGACGGTGTCGTTCTTGCTGGCGACCAGGAGAATTCCGACGGTCGGTTGGTGTTTGCCTGGAATGCGCAGCCGATCTTCGACGACCGAGACGTAGAACCCGATCTGGCCGGCGTCGCGTGGGTCGAACTTCGTGGTCTTGAGCTCGATGACGACATAGCGCAGCTGCTCGACGTGGAAGAACAACAGATCGACGTAGAAGTCGTCGCCTTCGATCTCGAAGTGCACCTGGCGGCCGACGAATGCGAACCCTGGGCCGAGCTCGCGCATCGTCTCCAAGATGCGGTTCACCATCTGCTCCTCGAGGTTCCGCTCGGAGATGTCGCTGTCGACGGCGAGGAATTGCAGCGCGTACGGATCCTTCGTGATCTCCTGTGCCTGGTCAGCATCGGGCCGCTGGAGGGTTCTCGAGAAGTTCGTAGGGGCTGCTGACTCCCGCTCATGCAGCCGCGTCGTGATCTGGTGTGCCAATACGGATCGGCTCCACCCGTGGTGCACGTCTTTAGCCGCGTACCAGTCGCGGAGCGTCTGGTCGTCGAGCTTGTCGAGGAGCTCGATCACATGGCCCCAGGGCAATTCGCCAACGGGCCGTTGGCGAATTGCCGATGGGTCAGGCCATGCGTCAGAAAAGCGACGCATGTAGCGCATATTCGCCGGAGAGAAACCCTTCATCGAAGGGAACTCGGCGCGCAGGTCAGCGGCAAGCCGCGACAGCACGTTCGAGCCCCAAGCCTCTTCAGCCTGTCGTGCTCGAAGCGTGTTACCGATATGCCACCAGAGCTGCAACAGCTCGGTGTTCGTCTGTCTCTGCACGCGCAGGCGTGCGGAGTGGACGTGTCGTTTCACGTCCTCGAACGCGGCCGCATACGACTCAGGAGCCAGCTCGTCGACCATTCTTATATGTTAGATGCTGCAGGTTGGCAGAGCTGTCGATCAACCGTGGTTTCCGGCAACGCCCTCCGTAGCCAACGCGAACGCATCCGCGGCTTCCGCAGCCACTGCCTCGCCCTCCACCGGGACGAACGGCTCCGTCAACCCGAACGCGGTCGGTCCGAAGGCGCGCAGTGCGTCCGGCGTGCGCATGAGTGCCGGCGTCGAGATCCCGAGGACCCGGACCCGTTGTCCGTAGCGGAGGCCCTCCGTGGTGATCGGCTCGGCGGTCTCGTGGTCGACGATGCAGATGAGGTCCGGCACGATTGCGACGACCTCGCCGTTCCACCGTGCGATGAGGTTCTCGTTCTGGAACGAGATCTCGAGGCGTTCGGAGCTCGACGGGTCGGCCGACCAGATGACGGCCGTGCCCTTGGCGAAGCCCTCGGTGGTGCGGCGCTCCACGTCGGCGACCTTCCCGACGAACAGCTCCCGGACGTGCGAGTAGAGCGTCGTGGACAGCGTGTCGGCGATGGCGGCGAACGGCGAACGGTGCTCCTCGCGCGCGACCCGGATCGCCCGGCCGAGGGCCAGCGCCATCGAGATCGTCCGCGGCACCGCGGTGCGACGCACGTCCGCCCCGCTCATCGCGTACTCGGCGATGTGCGCGACGCCGCCGAGACGGATTGCGATACCGCGTGCCAACCACTCCATCTGTCGGTCGTCGTCGCCGGTGTCGATGATCACGCGCTCGCCGCGTTCCCCGGCGATGGCGAGGGGCGAACCGTGGACGCCGTAGACCGCGAAGGTCTCCATGGAGAGCTCCGGGAAGGCCCGGCCCATGCCGTCGGCGTCGACGACCGGCAGCCCGGTCTCGGCGGCCACGATGAGCGGGATCATCGAGTTGATGCCACCGCACTCGATCGGCATGGTCGCGTCGGCGGTGCGCCCGAGGTGCTCCTCGAGCGTCCGCAGGGCGAGTGTCGGCTCGAACCCGGCGGGGATCTTCTCGACCATGACCGTCGGAGCGCCCATCTGCGCGGTGGGGATGACGAAGAGGTCGTCGTCCAGGTCGTCTGGGTCGAGGATCGTGATGGAGCGGTCGCCGAGCACCTGCTTCACGAGCATCATGCCGATGTACGGGTCACCTCCGCCGCCGGTCCCGAGGAGCGTGGCGCCTCGAGCGAGGTCGGGCAGGTCGTCCGCGGTCAGCGTCCAGCTCATGCGGCGACCTCCGGCGCGTCCGGCGCAGGCGTCTCGGCCGTGCCGTCGAAGCGGTGGGACGGCACCTCGTACCCGAAGTACCCCGGCCCGACCATCGCGAGCGCCGCCGGACTGTGCCAGCGGTCGTCGCTCGGCGCCGAGATCACGCGGACGCGCTGTCCGTAGCGGAGCCCCTCGGTGGTGATGGGCTCGCCGGAGTCGTGCTCGAGCACCATGATGAGGTCGGGCGTCGTCACGAGGGTGACGCCGTCGAGCGCCGCCATGAGGTGCTCGTTCTGGAAGGACAGCTCGAGGCTCGCGTCGACGCCGTCGATCCGTGCGCGACCTCGGGCGAACCCGGTGGTGGTCGCGCGCTCGACGTCGACGACCTTACCGGAGAACAGCTCGCGACCGCCGAGCAACTGCACGGTCCGCTCCACGGGGTCGGCCTTCTCGGCTCGGGCCGCCTCGATGCCGTCGCCGATCTCGCGGCACAGCGACAGCGAGTCGGCGACGAGCGCCTCGCGGGCCTGCGCGCCGGACATCGGGAAGCCGGAGATCATGACCGAGCAGCCCATCTCGACACAGGCGACGCGGGCGATGCGTTCCGTCCAGCTGTTGTCGACGGTCGTGAGGACGCCGGTGTTGCCCTTCTCGTCGCTGAACGCGAGCGGGGAGGCGTCGATGCCGTACAGGGTCGGGAGCACCATCTGCAGCTCGGGGAAGGCCCGCCCCATCCCGTCGGCGTCGATGAGGGGGAGTCCGAGCGCTGCGGCTGCGGCGATCGGGATGGTCGAGTTCACACCGCCGACCTCGGCGCACGCGATGTGCGTGACCGGGCGACCGAGGGAGGCACTGAGGGCGTGGACCGGTGCGACGACCTCGGTGAGGCTCGGCAGCTTCTCGACCATGACGGTCGGGGCGCCCATCATCGCGACGGTGAGGACGAGCGCGTCGTCGGGGACCTCGTCGAGGGTGACGACGGTGACGTCGCCGTGCTCGCGGAGCGCCTGCGCGGCGAGCAGTGCGCCGATGTACGGGTCACCGCCACCGCCGGTCCCGAGGACGGCCGCACCGCGGGCGAGGCCAGGGATGAGGTCGGCCGAGATGGTCCAGCTCATCGGAGGCCTCCCATGTCGAGGTCGCCGACGGCCTTCACCCGGATGCGCGTGGCGTTCCCGGGGAGATAGGGGATCGGGACCTCGTCGAAATCGACGATCGCGACCGACGCGGGGGAGGCGCCGGCCGCGATCGCCTTGTCGATCGCCTCGGCACGGACCTCGGCGATCGCCTCCTCGCGTCGGCCGGGTTCGATGGCGTAGACCTTGTCGATCTCGCCCCCGACCTGCGCGATGGAAGCACCGATGGCGTTCGCCACGGCGTAGTTGTCGGGCCGGTGCACGGCGCCGAAGATGGGGAGTTCGTCTGAGAGCAGGATCGACCCGCCGCCGACCGCCACCACGGGGATCGGCTCGGGGGAGGTGCGCATGCGGTCGACGGCCTCGGCGATGCGTTCGCCGATCCGCTCGAGGACGCGCTCCACGAAGACCGGGTCGAGGTGGGCGACCTTCGAGGCGTCACCGATCGACGCGCGACCGGCGGCCACGGCGATGTCCGTCGCCGTGAGGGTGCTGCCGCCGAAGACGAGGGCCTCGGTCATGAGCTTGTACCCGACGGATGCCGGGCCGACCTCGGCGGTCTCCTCGTCGACGATGCTGCCGCCGCCGATGCCGATGGACAGGACGTCGGGCATGCGGAAGTTGGTGCGGATGCCGGCGACCTTGACCTCGTTCGCCGTCTCGCGGGGGAAGCCGTTGATGAGCAGACCGATGTCCGCCGTCGTGCCACCGATGTCGACGACCGCGCAGGTCGCGAGTCCGCTCGTCAGTGCCGCCCCGCGCATCGAGTTGGTGGGGCCGGACGCGAACGTCGCGACGGGGTAGAGGCGCACGTAGTCCTCGTCCATGAGCGTGCCGTCGTTCTGGCTGAGGAAGATGGGCGCCTTGATGCCCTGCTTCCGGACGGCGGCGGTGAGCCCGTCGACGATCTCCGAGGCGAGCTCGCGCAGGGCTGCGTTGATGATCGTCGCGTTCTCGCGTTCCAGGAGGCCGATGCGCCCGATCTCGTGCGAGAGCGAGATGGCGACGTCCGGGCCGAGCACGTCGCCGACGATCCGCGCCGCCTCGACCTCGAGGTCGTGGTTGACGGGGCTGAAGACGGAGGAGATCGCGACGGAGCGGATGCCGTTCGCACGCATGTCCTCGGCGTGTGCCCGCAGCTCGTCGGGGTCGATCGGCGAGATGGGGCGTCCGTCGAACTCGTAGCCGCCGTGCGCGAGGTAGCTGCGTGCGCTGATCGCCTCGACGAGCTCCGCCGGCCAGTCGACGAGCGGCGGCAGTGCGCGGGTGGCCGGGAGTCCGAGGCGCAGTGCCGCGGTGGGTGCGAGCCGCTTGGCCTGCACGAGGGCGTTGATGAAGTGCGTCGTGCCGATCATCACCGCGGTGATCTGCTCGCCGTCGAAGTGGTGTCCGCTCCGCAGTTCGCCGATCGCCTGGACGATCCCGTCGGTCACGTCCGGGGTGGTCGCGTGCTTGACGGCCGCCAGGGTGGTGGTGCCGTCCATGAGCACGGCGTCGGTGTTGGTGCCGCCGACATCGATACCGATGTGCATATGAGGGGTTCGCTTTCTGTTGGTGCGGTGGAGCGGTGTGCGGTGGAACGGTCTGGCGCGACGGAACGGGCGTCCCGCGGGTCAGCTCGAGGCGGTGGCGGGGGTGTCCGTCGTCACGTCCGCCTCGATCTGCGAGGTGTGGGCGACACCGACACCGCGGACCAGGCCGAGCTTGCCGGCGGCGATGTACAGCACCATCGAGAGGATGAGCGACAGGACGGCGGGGATGCCCCAGGTGACGAAGTAGCCGGTGATCGCGGACACGGCCCAGATGATGATGGTCGCTGGGACGATGCGCGGGGCGGTCGTGGGCAGGCGGCCCGAGGCGCGGGTCTCGTCGAGCTCGCCGCGCCAGCGCTTCACGATGAAGTACTCGGCGACCATGATGCCGGCGATGGGCGGGAAGGCGACGCCGAGGATGATGAGGAAGCCGGAGAACTGCCCGAGGATGCCGACCGCCGCGAGGATGGAGCCGACCACGCCGAGCACGATGGTGGTGGTCACGCGGTTGAGGTTCTTGCCGAACGCGGTCGAGATGAAGTTGACCAGCCCGAGCGTCGACGAGTACAGGTTCCAGTCGTTGATCTTGAGCGTCCCGGTGATGACGATGATGAGGCCGATGAGGCCGACCGACGACGTGACGATCGCGACGACGTTGCCCGAGGCTGCGGCGTGGGCGAGCAGGACCCCGGAGAGGCCGATGACGAACTCACCGAGCGAGACGCCGACGACGGTCTGCTTGATGACGTCGGCGCGGGACCGGTTGAAGCGGGTCATGTCGGCGGTGATGATGGCGCCGACGATGAGGCCGCCCGCGACGATGCCGGTGCCGGCCCAGACGCTCATGGTGGGGCCGGGTGCCGGGCCGGTGACGAGTTCCATGAAGTCGTGCTGGGTGAGTTCGCTGATGATCGACCAGCCGACGAGGATGAGGAACAGCGGGACGGTGATGTTCGCGAGCCACTGCATGCCCTTGAACCCGTAGGCGACGATGGCGGTGACGGCGAGGCCGAAGATGAGGCTCCAGGCCCACACCGGCATGAAGCCGGGCAGGAGGGCGTCGAGCGACTCGGCGGAGATCGCGCTCTGGATGCCGAACCAGCCGATGAGGCTGATGCCGATCGCGAGTCCGACCAGGGACGCGCCGATCTCGCCGAAGCCGGTCCAGCGGGCGAGGAGCGCGGTGTTGAGGCCCTCCTTCTGGCCGATGATGCCGACGATGCACATGATCACCTCGAGGATGATCGAGCCGAGGAGCAGGGCGAGGAACGCCTCGCCGAAGGTCATGCTGTAGCCGAGGGTGGCGCCGAGGAGGAACTGGGACAGGGCCGACACCTGTCCGAAGCGTTGGACGGCGATGCCGAACCAGGGCTTCTGTGCGTCGGGACGGACGCGGGACAGGGCGAAGTCGTCTGCGTGTGCCATGCGAGCCATGCTGGTCTCCAGAAGTGGGGGAGGGAGCGGTGCGGGTGGCGGCAACGTTACTGACGGCCCGCCCGCAGCAGAATGTGCATGATGCAGGAATCCGCGCGCGATATCAGCACTCTGCACAGGCACCCCGTCTCACCAGGTCGCTGAGTGACCCACCCGGTCCCTGAGCGACCCACCCGGTCCCTGAGCCTGTCGAAGGGGGTGTCCTCCGTGTGCACTTCGACAAGCTCAGTGACCGAGGAAGGCGGCTTGGTTGGTTACGGTCCCTGGGCCGGCTCAGAGCGAGGCCTGGATCACCTCGAAGGTCCGTGCCCCGTCGAGCGCCGCCATGTCGTGGCGGATCCCCGGGAACCGCGTGACGGTCCAGCCGAACCGTTCGTAGCGCTCGACGTCGGCTCTCGGAAGGACGAGCTTCGCGTCGTCCGACAGCACCAGCGTCGAGGGGACGGTCGGCGCCGACGGTGTCACGGGGTTCGCTGCGACGTCCTGCAGCACCTCCGCGACCATCGAGCGGTCCCACGCGGCATGGGCGGCCTCGGCGAGCGCGACGTTCGCGGGCCCCGTCGCGGGGTCCGTGCGGTCGTACAGCCAGGCCAAGAGCCGCGGCAGTCCTGGGATCGCCCAGAACAGGCGGGCTCCGAGACCGCGACCGGGGAGTTTCAGCCCGAACCCGGGATCGAGGTAGATCGCGTGCGCCGGGCGGAGCGGCCCCACGATGTCGATGAGGAGCCGCCCGCCGAGGGAGTGGCCCACGATCGCGTCGAGGCCGGTCGGCAGCGTGTCGACGAGGTCGGCCGCGAGTGAGGCGATGTCGTAGCGCTCGCCCCGGGTCCGATCGGCGCGTGGGCTGGAGCCGTGACCGCGCAGGTCGACGAGCAGGAACGTGTACCGCTCCGGGTCGGACGCTGCGACGACGTCGGTCCAGGCGGCTCCGTCGGCCAGGAACCCGTGGATGAGGGCGATCCGGACCGGTCCGTGCCCGCGTTCCTCGACGTGCAGTCGCATGGCCCTCCTCCGTCGGCGCTGGTGACGACTCTACGCGGCGACGCCGCGCTGCGTCGCTGTACTCAGGAGCGCACGAGCAACCAGGCGAACGCGGCGAAGGACACGAGTCCGAGTGCTGCGCCGACGATCGATCCGATGAGGCTGAAGGTGGGCCAGGGGGCGCCGGGTTGGCGACTCATCCTGATGCCCTGGGCGGCGAACAGCAGCGGCACGAAGCAGGCGAGCACCGAGAACGTCCATGACCCGCCGTCTCTCGCCGTCGCGGCGACGAGGTAGATGGAGAACGCGGCGATGGCGATACTGAGGATCGCGCACGCGCGCGCCGAGATCGGTTCGTTCTTCGCAGCCATGGGCTCAGGGTATCGAGTGGGGCAGCCGCCGACCAGAGAGCAGAATGGAAGGCATGACCGACGCGCCGCCGACCCTGACGGAACGACTGACGCTCACGCGTCCCACCGAGCGCGATCTGCCGGAGCTCCACGAGCTCCATGCCGACCCCGCGGTCTGGACGCACCTGCCGTCCGCCCGACACGTGGCGCTCGCCGAGACCCGTGCGTTGATCGAGCGGTATCAGGCCGGCTGGGAGGCGAACCGTCTCGACGTGTGGGTGGCGCGCGACACCTCGACGGGTGCGTTGGTCGGCATCGGTGGCCCGAGCCTGCGTGGCGGGGTCGCCTGGAACCTCTACTACCGCCTGGCGCCCGCGGCGTGGGGGCGCGGATACGCGCAGGAGCTCATCGCGGCCGCGCGAGCCGCCGCATCGGCGTCGGCACCGGATCTGCCCGTGGTGGCGTTCCTCCTGAAGCACAACGAGGGATCACGACGGGCTGCCGAACGCGCGGGGTTGGAGGTCGTCTGGCGTGGCCCCGACGCGGGCAACCCGGATCCCGATGCCGTGCGCCTCGTGTTCGCCGACCGGGCGCTCAGCGACGAGGCGCTCCGCGTGTTCGTGGGCTGAACCACCGCTGCACCCGATCTCCGAGCGTCTCGAAGGACGCCGCTTCCGGGCGCGACCGGGTATTTTCGGTCAACCGGCCGCGAAACGCAAGCAGTCTGTTCACCGGAGACGTTCCTCGATACGGTTGGAAGATATGTCAGCCACGGTCGAGATGGAACACATGAGTCAGGTAGAACGCGAACGCCCGCTCCTGCGCAAGGGGAGCGAGGCGAGTTTCGTCCGGTGGGCCTTCGACGGTCGCTCCTGGTGTGCCGACCTCGTGAGCGGACAGTACCGAGGCGCGACGAAGACCGGTTGGCTCCTGCAGACCGAGAACGAGCAGCGGGAACTGTCCAACCAGGAGTGGGCTCCCTGCATGGCGTGAGCCGGCACTGAGTCGCCCGACACTACACGGAAATCCAAGAATTTCGAGCAGTTTTGGGCAAGTCAAGGCTCAGACGGTGATCGACGGCTCGTCGCTCACCGAGAGCGTGAGCACGGCCTTGCCGATGAGCTCGTCCTGTTCGAGGTCGCCCTCGAGTCGGCGGAGCTGACGCGCGACGTCGTTCTCGCGGTCGTCGCCGACGAGGTCGACCGACGCGACGAGGAACAGACGTTCCGGTCCGCTGAACTCGAGGTACAGCGCCGTGACCCGCTCGATCTCCGGGTGCGTCAGGAGCGCGGTGATCGTCTGCGCGCGGTAGGCGGGGCTCGGCGAGGCCCCGAGGAGATAGCGCCGGTTGCGGTTGATGAGCAGCAGCGCGACCCCGCCGAGCAGGACGCCGATCGCGATCGAGCCGATCGCATCCCACACCGGGTCGCCGGTCACCTGGTGGAGGCCGATGCCGGCCCCGGCGATGATGAGGCCGAGCAGTGCTGCGGAGTCCTCGAAGAACACCGAGCGGAGCGTCGTGTTGGAGCCGTTCACGATGTAGTCGAAGAAGCCGCGGCCGTACTTCTTCGCCGTGCGCCGACCCTCGAGGATCGACTGGGTGAAGGAGAACCCCTCCAGGAGGAAGGCGACGCCCAACACGAGGTAGCTGAGGGCGTAGTTCTCCATCGCCTCCGGTGCGGTGAGGCTCTGGATACCGTGCTGGATCGAGACGACCGCACCGACGGTGAAGATCCCGAAGGCGGCGAACAGCGAGAAGATGTACGCGTCACGGCCATAGCCGAGCGGATGTGCGGCGTCGCGTTGCTTGTCGGCCCGTTTGTCGGCGATGAGGAGGAAGATCTCGTTCCCCGCGTCGGCCCACGAGTGCGCGGCCTCGGCCAGCATCGACGCCGACCCGGTGAGCGCGGCGACGATGGACTTGGCGATGGCGACGATGACGTTGGCCAGGAAGGCGATCACGACGGTCATGCGCCAACGCTACGCCCAGCCGGAGTGCGCCGCGTACGCCCGGACATCCGGACGACCGCGGTCCGGGCCTCAGGATTTCAGGACGCGTAGCGCGGAGCCCTTATGTGCGGCCTTCGCGCCGGTCTTCTCGGACTCCACGATGAACGCGGGCTCGTCCTTCGACGCCGTGAAGTGCTGGTCGTCGAACTGGAAGTCCGCGGTCTTCCGCTCGACGACCTTCCCCTGCGTCCGCCCCTGCGAGGTGCCCCACGACACGCGGTCACCCACTCGTACGTCTGCCATGCTGCCTCCTCGGCGCTCAACGCCGCGCGCGCGACGTGACAGCGACGATGCCAGCGTGTCGGCGGCCGGACAAGCGCTTGCGCCGCGCGAGCGCAGGGGATATCCCCCGAGGTCCAGGGGCTCCGCGGGCATAGCGTGTCCCCATGGCCTCGTTCACTCCGGGAAGACCCCGACTCGCGCTCGGCATCGGCATCGTGGGAGTCGTACTCGGGGTGGCGCTCATCCCGGTCGCCATCGCGAACGCCCACGGCGACTTCGGCTTCCATTTCTGGTGGATCGTCATCGTCCCGATCCTCGCCGGCCTGTACTTCGGTGTGGCAGGAGCCGTCGCCCTCCGCAACCGCCGCTGAGGCGCACGGCAGCCGCGGGCACCCCTCGAATCTCGCGTACCGTTGGCGGGATGAGTGATGACGCCGCGACCGATGAGCACCGCAGAACCGCTGCGCACGCCTACAGTGCGCTCGGCTGCCTGCTCCTCGATGCCGGCACCTCCGTCACCGACGTCCGCGACTCCCTGGAGCGCGCCACGGTCGCATCGGGCGACGAGGGCCTGGCCTTCTCGGTGCTGCCGCAGCTCATCATCGTGAACGACGTGCGCACCGGCGCGGTGCTCGCGGCCGGCAACACGCACGGCGAGCTGTCGTTCCGGGGCGCGGCGCGGGCGAACCGGCTCATGCGCGAACTCGAGCTCGGACACTGGCCGGTCGGTGATCTGCCGGCCCGTATCCAGTCGATCCGGGAGACGCCGCGCCCGCATGCGTCGATGCACTGGGTGGTCGGGAACCTGCTGCTCGCGGGAGGGCTCGCACTGCTGTTCCGCTGCCCATGGTGGGCGATCGTCGCATCCATGCTCGTCGGTGCCTTCGTCGGCCTCGTCATCACCCTGCTGGCGCGGTGGCGGGGAGCGGTCGCGATCGCCCCGTTCGTGACGGCGTTCGTCTCGACGACGCTCGTCGGGACGCTCGCATCGGCGATGGATCTCGGCCCCGTGCCGCTGTTCGCCGTCTGCGCGCCGATCGCGATCCTCGTGCCCGGCGCGCTCATCACCAACGCCCTGCTGGAGTTGACGGCGACGGACATCGTGACGGGCTCGGCGCGCCTGATGTACGGGCTCATCGTGCTCGCCTTCATGGCGGCCGGGATCTCGGCCGGGGCGCTGCTCACCGGCCTGTCGATCGACCCCGACTCGACGGCGCTCGTCGGTCAGGTGGTCCGCGGGAGCTCGGACCTCGTCGGGTGGGAGTCGGTCCCGCCGCTGTGGTTCACGTGGATCGGCGTCGTGATGCTCGCGGCCGGGATCGGGATCGCGTTCGGCTCGGGCCGCTCCCTGACGCTGCTGACCATCTGTGTGATGGCGCTGACCTACGCGGGCATCGTCCTGTTCGCCCCACTCGTGGGGAACGCGGTCGCGACTGGGCTCACCGCCGGGCTCGTGTTCGTCGTCGCTCGCATCGTCGAGCGGTACTCGGCGGCGGTGCCGTCCAATGTCACGTTCCAGCCGGCCTTGCTCATGCTCGTGCCGGGCACCGTGGGCCTGGTCTCCCTCGCGACGCTCGAGGGCTCAGCGGTCACGGCGGCGCTGGCGGTCTTCATCAGCCTCTGTGTCGGCGTCAAAACGGCGGCGGTCCTCACCGGTGTCGTCATCCCGCCGGTGCGTGCGACCGCCCGTCCCTGAGTCGCCCGGAATCGTCCGAAACCGAGCCGAATCCGTGCAGATTCGGGCGACTCAGCGGTTCAGTGCTGCCCGCGCCCGCGCCTTGATCGCGAGGATGACCTCGGTCTTCGCGTCGGCGTAGTCGTTCATGTCGTCCCAGGACCTCCCGAGCAGCTCCCGCTTGGTGCGCTCGTACAGCGCGCGGTCGTCGGCGTCGGAACGCAGGTGGTCGCGGAGGAGGAGGTACTCGTCGATCTCCGGTGCGCCCTGCTCGTAGAGGTGCACGTGGACGTCGCGCTCCGGCGTCCGCACCATCCGATGGCGGGGCTCACGGACGCGCAGCACGTAGCCGGCGGTGAGCAGGGGGTCGAGGTAGTCCTCCTCCGCCGTGATGTCCTCCACGGCGACCACGATGTCGACGATCGGCTTCGCCGCGAGTCCGGGCACCGAGGTCGAGCCGATGTGCTCGATCGCGACGGCACTGGACCCGCCCGCGCTCGTTCCGAGGGCGTCGATGATCCGCTGCCGGTGCTCCCGGTACCGTTCGGGCCACTCCGGGTCGGCGTCGTGCAGCTCGATCCGGACCGGCTCGGGGCCTCCGACCAGCTCGAGCGTCGTGACGTCCGGGCGGCGGGGACGTCGGCGCAAGCCGCTCTGGATGGCGCGGATGTTGTCGCCGAGCGCTCCCGATGCCAGCAGTCCGCTGCCGAGCGGCCCTGACGGATCGGTGCCGAGTGCCGGCAGGAGGCGGAGTGCCGACCGGACCGCGTCGCTCAGGTGGTCGAGCTGCCAGGTGATCTCGGCCGCGCCGGCTCCGGCCTGATGCAGCTCGGCGGCTTTCGCCGCGTAGGCGGCGGCGCCGAGCGCGTGGGCTCCCATGTGCGCGACACCTGCTGCCTGCCCGGCCGACCACGCGGCGGCTTTGGCTGCGGGTGAGGACACCACCTGCGACGCTCGGTTGGCGACGAAGCGTCGGCGGATCTCCCCGGCGGTGTCGAGGTCACCGGCTGCGAACGCCCGCGCACGGGCGATCGCGTCGCGTGGACGATCGTCGTCCGGGGCCTCGGCTTCGAACAGCGGCAGTACCCGTTCGGCGCAATTGGCGGCCCACGAGGCGACGAGACGGCGGTCGGCTTCACTGAGGGACTGCGGCGAGAGCATGCTCCACCCTCGCACACCCGCCGGGCCCACCGTGGGGTGTCACCGGTTACGGCGATTGGGCCGCGAAGCGCTGGGGCCTCCTCCGTCAGGCGACTTGGACGCGCTGGTCGCCGGAGACGTACTCGATGACCAAGCCGCCGCCGACGGCCTCAAGGTACTTCCGGATCGTGCCGATCTTCGCGTTGTCGAGGTCTCCATGCTCGATCTTGGAGACCTGGCGCTGTCCGACACCGATGCGCTCTGCAAGCTGAACCTGCGTCAGACCCATTGCTTCACGCAGTTCCCGTAGCTGATGCGCTCGGATCTCACCAAGCATCCGGGTTTTGTGGGCATCCACGCGTTCGCGGTCGACAGGGCGCTCCGCGAGAAGCTGCTCACGTGTCAGAGCCATGATGCTCACTCTCCTTGGGACTTCATTCGTTGTACGTGGGCGTCGAACAAGTCGTCTGCGACAGGAATGTTCTTCGTGTACCAGGACTTCCAGTTGCCGGCTTTGTCGCCGGCCACCAGCAGAATCGCCTGCCGACTGGGATCGAAGGCGAACAGTATCCTCAGTTCGGATCGCCCTGACGAGCCTGGCCGCAGCTCTTTCATGTTCTTGTGTCTGGAGGCCTTCACCGTGTCTACGATCGGACGACCCAGTTGCGGGCCGCGCTCCTCGAGCAGCTCGATCGCGGCGATGACCTGCTCGTAGGAATCCGAGTCGAGAGACGCCAACCAATGTGTATCGGTTCGAGGTCCACGCTCCACACAGGTTCAGTTTAGACCCTACGAGGTCTGCGTGCAATGCATGCCGCGCCTGGCGGCGTGACGGACCAGACGGCGGTCGGCTTCACTGAGCGACTGCGGCGAGAGCATGCTCCACCCTCGCACACCGGTCATGCGCACCGCGTGGGCTGCCGGGCTAGCGTAGAGGGATGGCCGCCTTGAACCTGCCCGTGATCTCCTGCAGCCTTGATCCGGCGAGTCGGAGCCGGACCCTCGCTTCGGCGAGCAGCGAGCTGCTGCGCGAGCAAGGTCATGACTCCTCCGTCATCGATCTGGCCGAGATGGAACTGCCGCCGTTCGACAACGACCGGGTCTTCGAGAGCCCTGCGTTCCGTCGGCTGCATGCGTTGATCACTGCTGCGGACGGCGTCGTCCTCGCCTTCCCGGTCTACAACTGGGCACCGGCCGCAACGGTGAAGTCGCTCATCGAGGCGACCGGCGCAACCGGTGAGGACGGCAGGGTCGCCGCCTGGTTCGACAAGGTCGTGACCTTCGTCTGCGCCGCCGGCCTGCCGCACAGCTACATGGCCACCGCCACGCTCGGGCAGTCGCTCATGCTGGACTTCAAGTGCGTCATCAACCCGTACACGGCCTACCTGTCGGAGCGGGACTGGGAACGTCCCGAGGTACTGAGGGCAGACCGCGCCGAACGTCTCGCCAAGACGATGACCGTGCACGCGGAGCTGTCGGGGCTCCTCGCCGAGCGGAGCTACCGCTCGGTCTGGGAGGTGTGAGGGCGGAGCGTCACGGTCCCGCGCCTCACAACCGCACGACGAGCTTGCGGGCTGAGACGCCGCCGTGGAGTCGGTCGAGGGCCGGCTGGATCGCTTCGAGGCCTTCGCCGACCAACTCGGGGGCTGGTGCGCAGACGTGTCGTCCGCCGGCGAGCGCGCCCGGCAGGTAGTCCTCCCACAGCATCGGCCCGACCTCGTTGGTCATGAGCGAGCTGCCCCACACGTACCGCGCCGAGATCCCCGCCCGACGGGCTCGGATCTGGAGCGCGACGTTGGCCGCCACGAGCCGGGTCATGGTGCGGACGAACGTCAGACTCGGGCCGGCCCGACGCGGCAGTGACCCGAACGACACCGACGGGCTCGCGAGTGCGACGCGTCGTGCCCCGGTGGCGGCGGCGACGGCGACGGCTGGTTCTGCGGAGCCGGTCCCGACGGCGAGGACGCCGACGACCGAGGAACCACGGAGGGCGTTGACCAGATCCGCCACGACGGTCGGGCTGCGGTAGTCGAGCACGATGTCGGCACCGAGCTCGCGCATCCGGTCGTGGTTGTGCGGCGAGGCGGTGGTCGCGACCCGGTGGCCGGAGGCGACCGCGAGCTGGATGGCGTTGCTCCCGACGCTCGTGGCGCCGCCCCAGACGACGACGGTCGTCCCGGTGGGAGTGGGGAGCTCCGAGGGGTGGGGGAGCGCGAGGTGGTCGCGTTGGAAGAGGGCGGTCGCGGCCGTGGAGATCCCGAGCGGCAGGACGACGGCGTCCTCGTCTCGCAGACCGTCCGGGATCGGGGCAGCGAGGTCCGCCCGCACGACGGTGAACAGCTGGAACCCGCCCTCGGCGTCATGGCGCCGACCGCGCTCCATGCCGACCGCGTACGCGACGACCCGGTCGCCCACGGCGAAGCGACGGACGTCCGGCCCGACGGCCACGACCTCGCCCGCGACGTCCTCACCGAGCACGGCGGGCGCCGGCAGCCACCGGTACATGAGGTTCCCGGTCCGCTGTTTGACGTCGTCGAGCGGGTTCACCGCGACCGCCCGGTTCCGGATGAGAAGTTCACCCGGGCCGGGTTCGTGCATCGCGGCCGGACCGACGATGAGGTCCGCGCGGGGTGCTGGCAGCCAGGCTGCGGTGTTCGTCGACATGCGGACTCCAGGGGATCGGGACGACAGGCATCCGATTGATGACACGTCGTGCCATCACTGTACACCTGACGACACGTCGTGTCATCCACTATCCTGATCGCATGGCACGCTGGGCACCCGATGCGGCTCTCCGACTCGAGAGCGCCGCGATGGAGCTCTTCGCGGACCGCGGCTTCTCGGCGACGACGGTCCCGGAGATCGCCGAAGCCGCCGGACTCACGACGCGCACCTTCTTCCGGCATTTCGCAGACAAGCGCGACGTGCTCTTCCTCCGCGAACGGGAGCTCCCGGCGGTCGTCGGGCGGCTGGTCGCGGTGGCGCCACCTGGACTCGACCCGCTCGCGCTCGTGATGTCCGGCCTCGAAACCGTGGCCGCCGGTGAGCTGCAGCGCTGGCGGGACGACATCGCGGCCCGCCGCGCCGTCATCCGGTCGGAACCGCAGCTGCGCGAGCGGGAACGGCTGAAGTCGGCGGTCCTCACCGACGCGATGCGCGATGCCCTCGTGGAGAGTGGTGTCACGTCAGCCGACGCGGCGCTCGCCGCATCCATCGGTTCGGCACTCTTCGACGCCTCCCTCGAGCAGTGGCTCGCCGGACCGGGCGACGTGCTCCTCGTCGACGTGCTCCGCGCGATGCGCGCCCGACTCGGCGACCTCGCGGGTCGCTGACCGAGCAGACCGGGAACCGGTCGCGCGCGCAGCGTGGCCGTTCTGTTCACGACCCCGTCGTCGCCCGGTCGTACGGTGAGACCATGACACTGAGACTCGGCTTCATCGGCATCGTGACGAAGGACATGGCGGCCTCGCTCGCCTTCTACCGAGCCCTGGGAGTGCCCATCGAGCCCGGTCAGGACGATGCTCCCCACGTGGATGCACTCCTGGACGGAGGGGTGGCGCTCGCATGGGACACGGTCGAGACGATCCGCGGTTTCGACCCGACCTTCGTTCCGGCGTCCGGCGGCCACCGGATCGCCCTCGCCTTCGACCAGGGGAGTCCGGCTGCCGTCGACGCCACCTTCGCCTCGCTCGTCGATGCCGGATACGCCGGGCACGTCGAGCCCTGGGACGCCGTGTGGGGACAGCGGTACGCGACCCTCCTCGACCCGGACGGGAACTCGGTCGACCTCTACGCCGCGCTCGCCGCGAACTGAGCGGGGCTCGAGCCGACGAGGCGCCTGAACTCGCGGGAGAGGTGGGGTTGGTCGGCATAGCCCGCCGATGCGGCGACGTCGGCGATCGACGAGCCCGAGCGGAGTGATGATCGAGCTCGATGTGCGCGATCGAGGCGCACGAGCGTGGCGTAGCCGTATCCGAAGGTGGCGAGCATCCGCCGCCGGAAGGACCGTTCGGAGCCGCTCAGCGTCGCGGAGACGTCACGCGCCGGCGTCGCCTCGGACGCCGCTCGGCGGACGGCGTCCGACCAGCGACTCGCTTCGGCAAGCTGGGCTGCGAACGTCGCGAGCGTACCGATCGGGGCGGGTCCGGCTTCGAGCGGGATCATCGCCTCTCGCAGCCGTGCCGCGGTCCGACGATCGGCGACGTCGTCGAGCGGTACGAGCTGGTCCGCGATCGCTGCGAGATCGAGGCCGAGCAGGAGCCTGGCCCGCCCCGGCTGCATCCTGAAGCCGAACGACCCGGCGGCCCCGTCGGGACCGGTGGCGAGCCACCGTGTGGATGGCCCGGCCACCTCGACCCGGCCATCGCGGAGGATCAGGTCGACGCAGCCGTCGGCCGGGACGACCGCCCCGCCCGCGCTGTCTTCCGAGCGCCACAGCGCGTCGCCGGAGAGGAGGACACGCTCGGAGTACACCTGCCCAGTGTCTCAATCGGCGCGTGATGGTGTCGACACCGATCGGACCGATGTCGACCGACGACGGCCGTAGCCCGGCGCCCACCGCCAGCCGGGACGGCGATGGCGGCGCGGTCGGTCAGCGGTGTTCCGCGGAGGATCGACCGCCCTGACCGACCGGCTGCTCCGGGAGCCCGACCTGCCACAGGATGAACGCCACCACGCTGCAGACCGCGAGCGCGGCGCCGATGATCAGTGCAGCCGTGCCGGTGGAGGCGAGCCAGTCGTGGTGGCTGATCCAGCCGGGATCGTCCTGCGGGAAGTCGAGGAACGAAGCGTAGGTCGAGATGCTCACGACGCCTGCCCCCAGGAACGCCGCGGCCAAGACTGATGCGCACCAGGACAGGGTCAGCCATGCTCGGGAGCGGGTCGCACCCGCGCGCGCACGGGCGCCTCGTGATTCCCCCATGCAGGGAGGCTACCGTGACGCCGCGCTCGTCGTCCGGCTGACGGCGGGGTCTCTGATGGTCGAGGATGGAGCCATGCCGAACCGGGAGTCGTCCACCACCAACCCGTACCGGATGAGTCGACGGCGCATCACGACGTGGACTGGCGCGCTCATCGCCTCCGTGGTGCTGCTCGTCGTCGTCGCGATCGTCTTGGCCGCCATCGGCGGCGACAGTGCCGAGTCCTGGGTCGCGATCGTCCTGTTCGTGGCGTTCGGCGTACCCGTTGCTGCGGCCGCCGTCTTGGGCGGGTTGGCGATCGCCTCATGGGGGTGGGTGGCTGGCACGGTGTTCGGTGTGGGGTGGCTGACGCTGCTCGTCGTCGTCGTGAACAATGGGTTCCATCTGCTCTTCGACGGTCAGGCCGTGGGGCCCGTGATCTATGACGAGGCGATCTGGCAGGTCGTCGGGGTCGCCGGCCTGGTCGTCGGTGGGGTGCTGTTCTTCGTCGCAGGCTGGGGGAGTGGGGTGCCGATGTGGATCGGTGGACCGGCAGGCGGCGTCGACGTCTCGCGCCGGAAGCGCTCGGGCGAGGGGGACGCGGTTGTGCCGCCATCGAAGCGCAAGCCGCGCACGAAGCCGAAGCGCCGCTCGAAGCAGCAGCGACGCCGCTGATCAGCCGAGGTGATCACGGAGTCGACCCGGTCAGTCGCCGCCGCCCCCGCCGCCCCCGTCTCCTCCGCCGCCGGAGTCGCCGCCACCACCGCCGTCCCAACCGCCGGAGTCGCTTCCGCCGTGGTGACCGCCGCCGTGGTGACCGTCGCTGTCGACGATGAACGGCATGCCGGAGTCAGCGGTCGTACCCCCGCGATGCTTCGACGCGCCGGTACGTCGTCTGGCCTGCACGGTGATCGTTACGACGATGACCGCGACGACGGCGAGGACCGCGATCATGATGACGGTTGAGCTGTCCATGGCTCGACCGTAGCGATGTCCGACGGCTGTCGCATCACCCGCGCGACGAGTATCGGCGTCCGACCGGACCTCAGCGCCTCGGGATCGTGGAGCCGCGGAGGACGAGGCGGCCCGGCAGGTATTCGACCCCTTGCGCGACGTCCGTGCCCTCGATCGCCTCGAAGATGCGGGTGGCGGCGAGCCGGCCGAGCTGTTGCAGGTTGGCGTCGATCGACGACAGTTCCGGGCGCGAGTTGGTGGCCAGGATCTCCCAGTTGTCGAAGCTGACGACCGCGACGTCGCTCGGGACGTCGCGCCCGAGGTCGCGGACGGTGTCGAGCACGCCGCGGGCGATCTGGTCGGAACCGGCGACGATGCCGTCGATCTCCGGGTGCTGTGCGAGCAGCATCGCCGCCGCATCGCGACCCCAGTGCTCCGTCCACTCCGAGAACATCGGCGTGCCGACGAGGTCCAGACCCGCTGCGGCGAGGGCGTTCTGCACACCCGTCACGCGGTCCCTGGCCGCCGCGTACTGCGGTTCGCCCGTGATCATCGCGATGCGGGAACGGCCGCACGCGATCAGGTGCTCGACGGCGAGACGCCCGCCGTCGCGGTTGTCGGGGGTGATCGACACGTCGGTCGGGTCATCGGACGGCGCGTAGGCGTAGACGACCGGGACGGGCAGTTTGTGGCCGAGCGAGGGGCGTGGGTCCGTCGTGCGGCCCACGACGATGATGCCGTCGACCCGTCGGGTGAGGAGCGCGTTCAGGTGGTGTTGCTCGCGGATCGCGTCGCCGCGGGCGTCGCACAGGAACACGTTGACCTGCCCGGCACCGAACGCGTCCTCGGCGCCCATGAGGATCGGGATGACGAAGCGACCCTCGAGGTCGCTCGTCAGGAGACCGACGGTGCCGGTGCGCCCGTTGATCAGGCTGCGCGCGAGTTCGTTGGGCGTGAAGGCGACCTCCTTCGCGGCGTCGAGCACCCGCTGCCGGGTCTTCGGGGCGACCTCGCTCCGTCCGTTGATGGCCTTCGAAGCGGTGGCCATCGAGACGCCTGCGATGCGCGCGACGTCGCCCAAGGTCGCGGCTCGGCCGGGGGTACCGGTTGCCGAAGCACCGACATCACTGTCTGGCATTGCTCCCCCTCTTCGTTTCCGAAACGTTACCGGACTTCGCTCTTGACGCTACACCGATCCCAGGCTAGCTTTACCGAAAGGCGTTTCGACAGTTTCGAAAACCTCCCATGCACCGCCGGGCCCGACCGGTCCGCTCAACGATGAGTCAGAGGAGTCACCATGCGCAGCACGCACACCAGACGGATGCAGCGGGTCGGAGGGGTGTTGGCCGCCAGCGCCCTCCTCGTCGGCCTCGCCGCCTGTTCCTCCGGGGGCGGTGGCAGTTCCCCACTCGCCAGTGCCGGGCCCGAGGGCGTCGACGACGGCTCCGAGCTCACGCTCTGGACCCGCGCCCCACTCGAGAAGCAGGCGAAGCTCCTCGTGGAGGCCTACAACGCCTCGCACGAGAACCAGGTGAAGCTCACCGTCGTCCCGAACGACGACTACGTCGCGAAGGTCGGTGCGGCGGCCGGCTCCGACAGCCTCCCCGACCTGTTCGCCGCCGACATCGTGTACGTCCCGAACTGGGTCGAACAGGGCCTCTTCCAGGACCTCACCGCGAACATCGACGGGCTCGACTTCAAGGACGAGATCAACCAGGGCCACCTCGCCGCCGGCACCGCGGACGGTAAGGAACACGTCCTCCCCTTCGTCCTCGACCTCTCGATGCTCTTCTGGAACAAGGAGCTCTACAAGGAGGCCGGCCTCGACCCCGAGCAGGGCCCGACCACGTTGGCCGAGTTCGCCGAGGACGCGAAGGCCGTCCAGGCCCTGAACAAGCCCGACACCTACGGCACCGCGACCGGCCTCAACTGCGGCGGGTGCCTCGTCTTCACCTGGTTCCCCAGTGTGTGGGCCGAAGGCGAGCAGGTCATGAACAAGGAGGGCACCGAGTCCCTCCTCGCCGAGGACGGCGCGAAGGAGGTCTACAGCACGTGGGCCGACCTCTGGAAGTCGGGCGCCGTGCTCCCGTCCTCGAAAGACGAGGCCGGACCCACCTGGACCGCCGGCTTCACCGAGGGCAAGGTCGGCGTCATGCCGTACCCGGCGACGCTGCTCTCCTCGACCCCCTTCGACGTCGGCGTGTCCGGCATCCCCGGCCCGAAGGGCGGCGACTCGACCTTCGTCGGCGGCGACGGCATCGGTGTCTCGAAGGACAGCAAGAAGGCCGCACAGTCGTGGAACTTCCTCAGCTGGCTGATGTCCGAAGACGCGCAGGTCGGTGTCCTCGCAAAGGACAACGACGTCGTCTCCCGCTCCGACCTCGCCGAGAACGAGTACTCGAGCAAGGACCCGCGCCTCGTCACGATCAACGAGGTCGCCTCGAAGGGTGACACCCCGTACTCGCTGAACTTCCAGGAGGCCTTCAACTCGCCGACCAGCCCGTGGCTGACGCTCGTGCGGAACGCGGTCCTCGAGGGTACCGACACGGTCGACGCCGACAACGACGCGATCACGGACGTGCTCTCGCAGTAGCCCGATCCGCCGGTGCGCCGCCGCATCCCTCACTGCGACGGCGCACCGGCATCCACCCGCTTCGAAAGGTCCACCCATGAGTACCACCCTCGCCAGACGAGGCCCGACGGATTCGGTCGGTGCCAGGAAGCGTCGAGCCGTGCACGCCCGCACCGGCTGGTTGTTCGCGCTCCCCACCGCCGTGTTCGTCATCCTCCTGTTCCTCGTCCCGCTGGGGCTCGTGTTCCAGATGGCGGCCTCCGACTGGCCGCTCCTCGGCGGCAACCAGGGTGTGAACTTCCCCGAGAACTTCCCGAAGGCCATCGACAACCGCTTCTTCCTCGACTCGGTGGTCTTCACGCTCAAGTACACGGCCATCGCGACCGTCCTGCTCATCGGCCTCGGCCTCGGTCTCGCGCTCCTCGTGCAGGAGTCCAGCCGGTGGAAGGGCTTCCTCCGCACCGCGTTCCTCATCCCGAGCGCCCTCGGCCTCGCCTCGGCGTCGCTCCTCTTCTACGTGCTGTACTCGCCGATCGCGGGGCCGTTCGCCGACCTCACGAAGGCCATGGGCTTCACCTTCCTCGGGACCCCGGACGCGGCGCTCTGGTCGACGGTGTTCCTCATCGTCTGGCGCTTCGCCGGCTTCTACATGCTGCTCATGCTCGTGGGCCTGCAGGGCATCCCGGAGGAGGTCTACGAGGCCGCCCGCATCGACGGCGCGTCGCGTTGGCAGACCTTCCGCGACATCACCGTCCCGCTGCTGAAGCCGACCCTCGCCCTCACCACGGTGATGTGCGTCACCGGCTCGCTCCTCGCGTTCGAGCAGTTCTACATCCTCACCAAGGGCGGTCCCGACAACAGCACCATCACCATCGTCCAGCTCATCTACAACGTGGCGTTCCAGGGCCCGAACAACCTCGGCGTCGCCGGCGCGCTGTCGGTCATCGTGCTCGCCGCGCTCATCGTCATCAACATCGTGCAGATCCGCGCGTTCAGCAAGAAGGTCGAGGACTGAGCATGACCATCACCCGAAAGGAACCGGCCACCGTCACCTCGACGATGCCCGACGTCCGTGGTCACGGACGCACTCGCGGCCGCGGACGGGACGGGAAGCCGACGAACTTCTTCGGTATCGCCATCCGGATGCCGTTCTGGATCTTCACCGCGGCGCTCGCCGTGATCTTCCTCTACCCGCTCGTCTGGACCGCCGTCCGCTCGGTGTCTCCGCTTGCCGGTACGAACCAGACCGAGGGGTGGGGGCTCGGCAACTACATCACCCTCGCCGGGTACCAGGACGGCATCCTGCAATACATCGGCAACTCGGTGTTCGTCTCGCTGCTGACCGTGATCCTCACGCTCGTCATCTCGCTCTTCGGCGGGTACGCCTTCGCGAGGTTCCAGTTCCGCGGCAAGAACGCCCTGTTCCTCGCCACCATCGCGATCCTCATGGTCCCGTACGCGACGCTGCTCATCCCGCTCTACGTGCTCCTCAACCTGGTCGGTCTCTCCAACTCGCTCGTCGGGGTGGCGCTCGTGCTCACCATGTTCCAGCTGCCGTTCTCGACCTTCATGATGCGGATCGCCTTCGAGTCGATCCCGAAGGAGCTCGACGAGGCGGCGATGGTCGACGGCTGCAACTCCTGGACCGTGCTCTGGAAGGTGCTCGTCCCGGCGGTCAAGCCCGGCCTCATCACCGTGGGACTGTTCGCGTTCCTCGCCGCCTGGAACGACTTCATGGCGCCGCTGATCCTCATCAACGACTCCGCGAAGATGACCCTGCCGCTCGCCGTCTCCAACCTGCGCGGCCAGGTCCAGGGCGTCGTGGACTACGGCGCGACCGAGGCCGGCGTCGTCGTCCTCGCGTTGCCGTGCATCCTCCTCTTCCTCATCCTCCAACGTCACTACGTGCGCGGCTTCATGTCCGGCGCATTCAAGGGGTAACCATGAGCACCACCACCAGCACCACGCCCACCACGTCCACGACGCCAACGACGTCGGTGACCGTCGCAGCCCCGGTCGTCCCCACCACCGGCGCGCTGACGCCGCTCGGCCTCGACGAGGTGCGCATCACCGACGGCTTCTGGGCCGACCGCCAGCGGGTCAACGGCACGGCGACGCTGCCGCACGTCGAGCACTGGCTCGAGCGGGAGGGCTGGCTCCGCAACTTCGACCTCGCCGCCGCCGGCTCGCTTCCTGACGGCCGCCGCGGACGGGAGTTCGCCGACTCCGAGGTCTACAAGTACCTCGAGGCCGTCGCGTGGGAGCTCGGACGGCTCGGCGGTGACGAAGCGCTCGAGTCGCGGTTCCGCGCGATCGTCGACCGAGTCGCCGCCGCGCAGGAGGCCGACGGCTACCTGAACACCCGCTTCGGTCGCCCGGGTCAGGGTGAGCGCTGGTCGGACCTCGAGTGGGGGCACGAGCTGTACTGCCTCGGTCACCTCATCCAGGCGGCCGTCGCCCGGGAGCGGACGAGCCCCGGCTCCGACGACGGGCTCCTCGGGATCGCGACGCGGGCCGCGGATCTCATCTGCGAGGTCTTCGGCGCCGACGGCATCCAGTCCGTGTGCGGGCATGCCGAGGTCGAAGTGGGGCTCGCAGAGCTGTCACGGGTGACGGGCGAGCCGCGCTACCTCGAACTCGCGTCGCTGTTCGTCGAGCGTCGCGGCACCGGCGTGCTCCAGGACATCGAGTGGGGCCGCGCGTACTTCCAGGACGACGTGCCGATCCGCGAGGCGGAGGCGTTGCGGGGCCACGCGGTCCGCGCGAACTACCTCGCGGCCGGCGCCACCGACATCGCGGTGGAGCACGGCGACGACGGTCTGCTCGACGCGCTCCGCGGCCAGTGGGACCGGACGATCGCGCGCCGCACCTATCTGACCGGCGGTCAGGGATCGCACCACCAGGACGAGGCGTTCGGCGAGGACTTCGAGCTGCCGTCCGACCGCGCCTACTCCGAGACCTGTGCCGGTATCGCGTCGATCATGTTCAGCTGGCGACTGCTGCTCGAAGACCGCGACGTCCGGTACGCCGACCACATCGAGCGCGTCCTCTACAACGTCGTCGCGACCTCGCCGTCGGCCGCCGGCACCGCGTTCTTCTACGCCAACACCCTGCACCAGCGCACGCCGGGGGTGTCGAGCCCAGACGACGAGGTGTCGCCGCGGGCGTCGTCCTCCGAGCGTGCGCCGTGGTTCGACGTCTCCTGCTGCCCGCCGAACGTCGCCCGGACCCTCGCGAGCCTGGCGGCGTTCGTCGCCACGAGCGACGACCACGGCGTGCAGATCCATCAGTTCGCAACGGCGTCGATCGACACGGTCATCGGGGGCGAGCACGGCGGGCGGTTCCGGGCTGAGCTCGTGACTGACTACCCGCGCTCCGGTGTGGTCTCGCTGCGGATCCTCGAGGCGCCGAGTGAGGTGCTCACCGTCTCGTTGCGCGTCCCGTCGTGGGCCGATGACGCGGTGGTGACCGTCCGGCCAGCCGAGGGCGAGCCCACCGATCGCGCCGTCACCCCGGGCTACGCCGACGTCGAGCGGTCCTTCGTCCCCGGTGACGTCGTGGAGCTGACGTTCAGCGTCCGTCCGCGGGTCACCCTGCCGGACCCCCGCGTGGACGCCATCCGTGGCACTGTCGCGATCGAGCGCGGACCCGAGGTCTACTGCGTCGAGTCGGTGGACCTCCCGGGCGGTGACGAGGCGATCGCTCGCATCGAGGTGGGGGAGGGTGTCGTCCCCGTCGAGGACGCGGACGGTCGGCTGTCGATCGAGCTGCGCACCCGGAGTCTTGCCGACACAGCTTGGCCGTACGGCGACGCCTTCGTCGCGACGGGTGCCGACGAGACGTTCACCGCGAGCATCGCGCCGTACCATTCCTGGGCCGAGCGCGGACCGTCCACGATGCGTGTCTGGATCCCGATCACCCGGGCGTGAGGGCGGGGCGCGTCATACTGGTGTCTCGTCGACCAGCGATCCGGAAGCAGCCATGACGTATCCTCCGAACCCTCAGGTCCCCTCCGGCCAGCCGCCGTATGGCCAGCCGCAGTCCGGCCAGGCGCCCTACGGGCAACCGTACGGGCAGCCCCAGTACGGCCAACCACCCTACGGCCAGCCGCAGTACGGCCAGGCACCGTACGGTCAGCCGCAGTACATCGCGCCCCCGCCCAGGGGCGCCAGCTCGCCGGACGACCTGACCCTGCCGCTCTACGGGGCGACGTTCCGCCAGGCGACCAAGCGGTTCTTCAAGCAGTACGCGAACTTCTCGGGTCGCGCGTCGCTCAGCGAGTACTGGTGGAGTTCGCTGCTCACGACGATCCTGATCCTCATCCCGACGCTGCTCGTCATGGTCGGTGCCATCATGACCGGCGTCGCAGCAGCGACGGCTGCGCAGGAACAAGACCTGTCCGGGGGTGGCTATGACTTCGCGGAGCCTGGGCCCATGGAGTTCGGCATGCGCGCGCTCCTCATCCTCGGGGTGATCCTGCTGTTGGTGGTGTGGTTCGCCCTCATCGTGCCGAGCCTGGCGATCACCTGGCGGCGCCTCCACGACGCGAACTTCCCCGGTCCGTACTACTTCTTCACGCTCGTCCCCTCGATCGGGAGCGTCATCATCCTGGTCCTCGTGCTGCTGCCGTCGAAACCGGAGGGCCAGCGCTTCGACCGTCCGGCGCAGGTGCCGCCCGGGCGCTGAGCCGCACTTCACGCCGGCAGTCCGGCGGCCTTCCGCAGCAGGACGTCGCGCTCGCGGTCGTTCGCTGCGAGGTGCGCGGCGGTCAGGAGTTCCGAGCGGGCCTCCTCGGTGCGCCCCAGCCGTGCGAGCAGTTCGCCGCGGACGCTCGGGATGAGATGGGATCCCCGGAGTGACGCATCGTCGGCGAGACTGTCGACGATGCGGAGTGCCGTCGCCGGGCCGGTCGCCATCGACACCGCTATCGCGCGGTTGAGTTCGACGACCGGATTGGGGGCGATCCGTCCGAGTGCCTCATAGAGGATCACGATCCCTTCCCAGTCCGTCGCCTCCACGCTGGGGGCGACCGAGTGGCACTGCGCGATGGCCGCCTGCAGTGCGTAGGCGCCGCGTCCCCGGCCGAGCGCGTCGGCGCGGGCCAGCGCCGCCGTTCCGCGGC
>NZ_JACYTW010000046.1:0-33652 GCF_014841395.1 Plantibacter sp. CFBP 13570
GCAGCGGTCGGGCTACTGCTCGGTGATGTCGATCTCGCGGAGCAGTGTCGCGTCGATCGTCTCGCGGATGACCTCGAGGACGTCGTCGGCGACCGGTGAGTCGACCGTCAGGACGCTGAGCGCCGGGCCACCGGCCTCGTGACGGGCGATCTGCATGCCCGCGATGTTGATGCCCGCCTCGCCGAACCGCTGGCCGTAGACGGCAACGATGCCGGGTCGGTCGGTGTAGACCATCACGATGTGGTGCTTCGCGAACGGCACCTCGACGTCGTAGCCGTTGATCTCGACGATCTTCTCGGTCTGCTTCGTGCCCGTCAGCGTGCCCGACACCGAGATCTGCGATCCGTCGCTGAGGGCTCCGCGCAGCGTGATGACGTTGCGGTACTCCTCGCTCACCTCGTCGGTGAGCAGGCGCGTGACGACACCGCGCTGCTCGGCGAGCAGCGGGGCGTTCACGTACGAGACCGTCTCGCTGACGATGTTCGTGAAGATCCCCTTCAGCGCGGCCAGCTTCAAGACGCTGACGTCGTACCCGCTCAGCTCGCCGTGGACCTCGACGTCGACGCTCGTGAGCGACGAGGTCGACAGCGCGGCGAACACCTGCCCGAGCTTCTCGACGAGCGGGATGCCGGGACGGACGTAGGGGTCGATCACGCCGCCGGCGACGTTGACCGCGTCCGGGACGAGTTCGCCGCCGAGCGCGAGGCGCACGGACTTGGCGACCGAGACGCCGGCCTTCTCCTGTGCCTCATCCGTGGACGCACCGAGGTGCGGCGTCACGATGACGTTCTCGAGCCCGAGCAGCTTCGTGTCGGTGGGCGGCTCGCTGACGAAGACGTCGAGGCCGGCACCGGCGATGACGTTGTTGGACAGCGCCTCGTACAGCGCGTCCTCGTCGATCAGGCCGCCGCGGGCGACGTTGACGACGTAGGCCGTCGGCTTCATGAGCGCGAACTGCGGGCCGGCGATCATGCCCGTCGTCTCCGGCGTCTTCGGCATGTGGATGGTGATGAAGTCGGACTGCGCCAGCAGCTCGTCGAGCGTGACCAGCTGCACCCCGAGCTGCTGCGCACGAGCGGACGTGATGTAGGGGTCGTACGCGATGACGTTCGTGCCGAACGCCTGCAGACGGGCCGTGATGAGGGCACCGATACGGCCGAGGCCGATGATGCCGATGGTCTTCTCATAGAGCTCGGTACCGGTGTACTTGGACCGCTTCCACTGCCCCTGGGCGAGCGCGGCGTGCGCGGCGGGGATGTGGCGGGCGAGGCTCAGGATGTGGCCGACGGTGAGCTCGGCCGCGGAGATGATGTTCGACGTGGGTGCGTTGACGACCATGACCCCGGCCGTCGTGGCGGCCTTGATGTCGACGTTGTCGAGACCGACACCCGCGCGCGCGACGACCTTCAACCGGGTGGCCGCCTGGATGGCCTCCTCGTCGACCTTGGTCGCGGATCGGACCAGGATGGCGTCGGCGTCGGCGATCGCCGCGAGCAGAGCCGGGCGGTCCGTCCCGTCGACGGAGCGCACGTCGAAATCGGGCCCGAGGGCGTCGACGGTTGCTGGTGAGAGTTCTTCGGCGATCAGTACGACCGGTTTCGACACGGAACGGTTCCTTCGCAGTAGCAGTGGGGTGGGCAGCGCGTCGGTGTCCGGCGGCCATCGCAAGCCTATCGGAGGCGCACCGGGCGGTTCGTCGTGTGACGATGCGGCGGCAGGGTCAGACGGAGAGGTCGATCAGCTGCTGCGCGCCGAACATCGCGAGGACCGACAGCGAGATCGCCGCGACGACGCACAGGGCGACGAGGTAGCGCACGGCCTGCTCGCCGAGCGACCGCTCGCGACCGGTCCAGAAGGCGATCGCGAAGGCCACGACCGGCAGGAGCAGGCCGCCGATGAGGACGACCCAGCCGAGCGGCAGGACCGGCACGGCGAGGCCGTTCGCCGTCCCGACGATGCCGACGAGGTTGCCGACGGCTTCGAAGACGTCGTAGGCGAAGAACAGGCCGAACAGGACGGCGATGGACCAGCTGAGCCAGCCGGGTCGATCGGCGGCGGGTTTCGACACGGGGTCCGCGGTGATGGAGGGCATCAGGGTCACACTCCTCGGAGGAACGGCCAGGGCAGGATGAGCACGACACCGAGCAGGAGCATCGCGATCCTGACGACGGGTCTGCCGCCACGGGTCAACCAGAGCGTCGCGGCCATCCACACGGGTCCCGCGGCGACCGCGAGTCCCTGTCCGAGATCGAACATGAACCGGCCGACCGCGTCGCTCGGCACGGCCGCGTCAGGACGGAACGCCGAGATCAGCCAACCGACGCTGTACAGCAGGAAGACCCCGCCGAAGATACCGAGCGTGACGAGCATGACCGAACTCATCTGCTCGCGCTCACCGGCGGCAGCCTCGTCCGTGACCCTGTCGGTCGGCTTCGCGACGTCGACCTCGACAGGAGGGGCGACCGGTTCCGCACTCGGACCGGCCGACTCAGAGGCCGGCGGGACCGCCGCGGTCGCCCGACCACGTGTGATCGGCTCCGGCGATGCGGGCTCGAACGTGGTCCGGTCGCCGGAAGCCGAGGCGTCGAGCGTCGGATCGTCGTCGCCCGCCCAGCTCAGCGCGTCTTCGTCCCGCGGCTCAGTCATACCGCCAGCCTATCGCCGCCGGGCCGACCACCGAGTGCGGCGATCCGGACGCGACGGAGCAGAATTGCCTGGTGAACCCGTTCCCGCTCCTGCAGTCCGTCCTGACCGTCGTCCTCGCGATCATGTTCATCGGCATGGGAGTCCTCCACTTCCTCCCGGGACCGGCGAGGACGATGGCCGCGATGATCCCGGGACCCCTGCGGAGCAGCACCATCACACCGCGGATGCTCGTCGTCTTCACCGGTGTGTGCGAGATCGCGGGCGGCGTCGGCCTGCTCGTCCCACCCACCAGGCTCGCCGCAGTGGTCTGCCTGATCGTGTTCCTCGTCGCGGTGTTCCCGGCGAACGCCGCCGCCGCGCGCCAGCCCGAGCGGTTCGGTCGCCTCGCCGTGCCGTTCGTCCCACGACTGATCGGTCAGCTCGTGCTGATCCTCGCCCTCGTCATCGTGGCGCTCTGATCGCTCGCCCGGATCGATCGACGATCCCCTCGATGCCGGCGGATCTCAGACGGCGACGGCAGCACGCCTGGCCGCGGCCACCGCGCGAGCGACGGTCGTCGCGTCCGTGATGTCGTAGCTCGGCGACCCTCCACCGGGGCCGGTCTCGGTGACCCGGCCGGCACGACGACGGGCGGAGAGGTGCACCGCGTCGACACCCGCCCGCGCGAGGGCGGGGATCGCATCGATCGTGACGCCGCCACCGGCCATGATCTGCATCGAGCTGTCGCCCCTCGAGGCCATCTGCGCGAGCTTCTCGGCACCGTCGATGCTCGCCCGCGCACCGCCGGAGGTCAACAGACGGTCCACACCGGCGTCGCGCAGCTGGTCGGCGGACCGGACGGGGTCGGTCGTCGCGTCGACGGCCCGATGGAACGTCACCGCGAGCGAGCCGGCAGCCTGACGCAGCTGCGCCAGCGCCTCCAGATCGATCGTGCGGTCGGACCGGAGGGCGCCGACGACGATGCCCGCAGCACCAGCGGCCTCGAGCGCGAGGATGTCGCCGGACATGACGTCGATCTCCGGGGGCGAGTAGACGAAACCGCCCTCTCGCGGACGCACGAGGACGTGCACGAAGTCGCTGAGCCCGGCTTCGTCCGCAGCACGGACCGCCGCCATGACCAGTCCGATGGAGGGGGTGAGCCCACCGGTGCCGAGGGCCTGGCACAACTCGACCCGCTGGGCTCCCTCGCGGATGGCGATGCGGACCCCCTCCACGTCCTGGACGGCGATCTCGACGGCGATTGGCGACTGGAGGCTCATTGGACCCATTGTTCCAGTGATCCGCTCGAGCCGAGGACGCGCACGCCGCTGCGCTACTTGTCCGTGCCCTGCGACACCGAACCCTGCAGCTGACGCTGGAAGATCAGGTACACGATGAGCACGGGGACCACGGTGATCACGGACGCCGCGAAGAGCGCGCCGAAGTCCACCGAGTATCCGGCCTGGGCGGCGAACGACGCCATACCCTGCGTCAGGACGTAGTTCTGCGGGTTCGAATTGAGCGCCACCGGCAGGAGGAACTGGTTCCAGAGCCCCACGAAGTTGAGGATCGCGACGGTCGCGAGCCCGGGCCTCGCCATGGGCAGCATCACCTGGAAGAAGGTCCGCCACTCCCCTGCTCCGTCGATCGCGGCCGCCTCCGCGATGGAGACCGGCAGCGACTTGAAGAACGAGAACAGGAAGAACACCGTGAACGGGAAGGCGAACGCCGCGTACGTGAGGATGAGTCCCGGGAGCGAGTTGAGCAACCCGAGGCTCTGCAGCACGAAGAACAACGGCACGATCGCGAGGAACACGGGGAACGTGAGACCGGCGAGCATCAGGTAGTAGATGGCCCGGCTCCCGAAGAAGCGGAACCGCGCCAGCACGTACGCACACATCGAGCCGAACAGCATGGTCACGATGAGGGCGCCGAACACCACCACGATCGAGTTCAGGAAGAAGCTCCCGATACCGGCCGTCGTCCACGCGTTCACGTAGTTGTCGAAGTTCCATTTCGACGGCAGCGAGAACGGTGAGGCGAAGATCTCGGAGCTCGTCTTGAACGACGACATGACCGTCCAGAGCAGCGGGACGACGACCACGATCGACCAGATGATGAGCACCGTGTGCGATGCCGTCCCGACGACGCGGTCGCCCGTGGTCGGCTTGCGGCTGGCCGGTGTACGCGTGCCGGTTCCGACGACCGCCGGGTTCGCGGTCGTCGCCGTGGTCTGGACGGTCATTCCGCCACCCCTTCATCGTTGCCGCCGGTGAGTCGGCTGACCAGGAAGACGACGCCTGCGAACATCAGGGTGACGAGCGCGAGCACGACTCCCATCGCACAGGCGTAGCCGAACTGGCCCTTGGTGAACGCCGTCGTGAAGAGCTGCTGCGACATCACGAGCGTCGTGTTGGACGGGCCGCCGCCGGGATTCAACGCGGCCATGTACACGAACGCGTCGAGGGCGAGGATGCCCATGTAGATGTACGCCGTCTGGATGTTGTCGCGGATCAGCGGGATCGTGATCGTGAGCGCGGTCCGCAGGCGACCCGCGCCGTCGATCCGTGCCGCCTCGTACACCTCGGCCGGCACGCCCTTGATCGCCGCGATGAAGAGCACCGTGTAGAACCCGATGAGTCCCCAGACGATGACGAACATGGTCGCGATCATCGCCGTGTCCGGTGAACCGAGCCAGGCGAAGGAGGTGAACTGGTCGAGCCCGATGCCGGTCAGGAAGCCGTTCAGCAGCCCGGACGACGGGTCGTAGATCTGCTTCCAGATGAGGCCGATGACGATGGCCGGCACGACGTACGGGAAGAAGGTGATCACGCGGTACACACTCGAGTTGCGGAGGCCGCGGATCGGACCGTTGCTCGGCCCGCCGATCGTGATGAGGGAGGCGAAGAGGAACGCGATCCCGAGGGTCACGAGCGGCAGGACGATCGCGAGCGCGACGCTGTTGCCCATGGACTGGAGGAAGGTCTGGTCCTGGAAGAGCTTCGTGTAGTTCGAGAACCCGACGAAGTCCATGCCCGGGGAGAACCCGGACCAGTTCGTCAACGAGTAGTACGCCGCCTGCGCGAACGGCGAGACCACGAAGACGACGTACCCCACCACCGGCACGATCAGGAAGACCAGGAAGAACGAGACCCGGTCGAACGTGAAGTCCCGGCGGCGCAACCGCCGGGCGGCGGGAGGGGTAGCCCCTCCCACCTTCCCGATCGGCGTGCCGACCGCCGTCATTTGACGGTGACCTTGTCCACGGAGTCGTCGTTGCGGACCTTGTCGGAGATGTCCTGCATGCCCTTGGTGAGCGTGGCGACGTCGGAACCACCCTGCAGGAACGTGTTCCAGAGGACGAGGAGGTCCGTGTTGAGCCCGTACAGGTCGATGAAGCTCCACGAGAACACGTCGGTGCCCGCGTCGTTCAACATCTTCACCTGGGACACGAGCGCCGTCGAGCCGAAGCCGTCCTCGGGGATCGTGTCCTTGACGATCGTCGAGGAGAAGGTCGTCTTGGCGAAGTTCACCGCGGCGTCGTTCGACAGCATCGCCCGCAGGAACTCCTTGCCACCGCCGACGTTCTTGCCCTGCGACGGGACGATGAACCCTTCACCCGCGGTGCTGTGCAGCGCCGAGTACGGCAGGGCGGAGTCGGCGGAGACCGTCGGCTCGGGCGCGCCGGTCATCTTGAAGCCGTCCTTCGTCTGGGTCTTCATCTCGTTCTCGATCCAGCCACCCGAGGGGTAGAGGATGAAGTCCTCCGAGTTGCTCCACTGCGCCTGCGCAGCGGTGAACTGCGTTCCGGCGCCACCGGGCTTGACGTACCCGGCGTCGATGATCGCCTTGAGACCCTTGAGCACGTCCTGGACGGCCGGCTTCGACCAGCAGTCCGCCTCGAGGTTCTCGAGCGCCAGACGGACCTCGTCGCCGCCCTCCTTGATCGCGGACGCGATCGCCATCGTCAGGTAGTAGGTGGCCGCCTCGGTGCCCCAACCGAACAGGTACTTGCCCTGCGCCTTGGCCTTCGCACCGAGATCGAGTGCCTCGGCCCAGGTCTTCGGGGGCGTCCAGCCGTTCGCCTCGAAGAGCGCCGCCGAGTACCAGACCGCGTAGACCGTCAGCACGTAGTTCAGCTGCACGAACTTGCCGTCGAAGGTGCCCGGCTCGACGACACCCGGGTACAGGGTGTCCTTGATGACCTTGCCCTCGTAGTTCTTCGCCTCGATGACGTCCGTCAGGTCGGCGAGCTGCTCGCGGATGGTGTTGATGCCGATGAGGCCGGCGCCGCTGTTGTCGATGACGTCCGGCGGGTTGCCTGCGACGAACCGCGGCTGGAGCGTCTGCGCGATGTTCGTCGCGGCAGTGACCTTGACGGTCGAGCCCGCCTGCTGCTTCTCGACGAGCTTCCCGGCGAACTCGGTGTACTCGATGCCGTACCCGCCCTTGAAGATGACGGCGTCGACCGTCGAGTTGGCGGCCATGCCGAACGGGTTGTCGGCCGAGACCGGTCCGCCGGTGGTGGTCGCCCCGCCTCCGCCGCCGACACAGGACGCGAGCGTCCCGCCCAGCGGGAGGAGGATCGCGGTCGCGAGTGCTCCTCGCAGGAAATCGCGGCGTTGGAGCGTTGCTGGCTGCTTGTCCATCGGTCTACCTTCCAGTGATTCGAGTGTTGCCCGGGTGTGGTGCTGTCGGGGTGGTGTTGTCGGGTGTGTGGTGCGGGTGGTGCGACGCCTCGGGTTCAGGCGTCACGTCTGATCCGGCCCCGGTAGCGGTCCTCGAGCACACTGTTGTGCTCGTCGCCGCCCGGGATGTTGGCCGAGATGTAGAGCGGTGGGGTCTCGCCGGTTGCCGCGATCCTCGCCGCGACGCCGATGGTGAGGAGCTGCGCGAGGTAGGCCGCCGTGATCGAGGACACCGCGCCGACCGGGACGCCGTCCTGGACCTCGATGGTCGCGTCGCCGAACGGAGCACGGTTGTCGAGCACCACGTCGGCCACCTCGGAGAGCCGCAGCCCGCTCGGGTGCTTCGGCTCGACGCGCGAGGTGTGCTCGAGCGAGGTCACGGCGATGACGGGGTGGCCGTGCTCCTTGGCGATCAGGGCGAGTCCCACGATCGACCCGTTGACACCGGAGTTCGACGCGATGATGAACACGTCGCCCTCCCCCACCGGGGAGATCGCGAAGAGTTCCGCCGCGACGTCGCCGCTGCGCTCCAGCGCGGCACCACCGAGGTCGTCGACGGACCGTCCACCGCGGAGGACGACGTCCCGCAGGGCGATCTTGTTCGTCGGGATCAATCCACCGGCGCGGCCGGCGATCTCCATCGCGAACGCCTCCGAGTGGCCGGTACCGAACGCCTGGATGACCGCTCCGCGCTCGAGGGCCGCGACCAGCAGGTCGATCGCGGGGTCGAGTTCGCCGGACCGTGCCGCCTGGGTGATGTCCGCGAGGCGCGAGGTGACCTCGTCGGTGTAGCGATCGACGTGATCGGTCCAGGTCGTGGTGGATGTGGTGCTCATTCGGTTCCTCTCAGACGCCCACGGGCGAGGCGGTCTCGGACAGGGCTCCGGCCTTGGTCGGTCGGCGGTGTGGGGCGACCGCGAGGGCGGAGGCCGCGAGGCGCTTGGTCGTGCGCTCGAAGTTCTGCTGCGCGACGAACAGGTACAACAGGTCCAGGACGAACAGCTGACCGTGCTTGGCGGAGAGGTCGTCGGGCTGCAGGAACCGCTCATGGGCCGAGGTGATGATGGCCAGCGTCGACGCGGCGACGAGCGGGGAGTCCGGGTTGTTGCTGATCGCCACGGTGAGCGCGCCCGCGCGACCCGCCTGGCGGAGCATCTGGATGGTCTCCTCGGTGCGCCCGGTGTTGCTGATCCCCAGGGCGACCGAGTCCGGGCCCTGGATCGCCGCGCTCGTGAGGCCCGCGTGGACCTCCGACCAGGCGTGCGTGCTGATGCCGATGCGGTACAGCCTGGCCTGCATCTCGTCGGCGAGCATCGCGCTGCCGCCGACACCGTAGATGTCGACGTTCCGGCTGCGCGCGATGGCTGCGGCGATCTCGAGCATGACCTCGAGGTCGATCACATCGGCGGTCTCGCGCAGCGTCCGGGTGTGCGCGTTGAGCAGGGTGCTCAGGACGTCCGGAGCCGAGTCGTCGGGGCCGAACGCCCGGCCGATGTCGGTCTGCCAGGAGTCGCGAGCGGTGCTGCGACCGAAGTCCTTGGCGAGGTCGACCCGGAACGGCGCGTAGCCCGTGTATCCGATGATCCGGCAGAAGCGGGTGATGGTCGCCGCTGAGACGCCCGAATCGGCTGCGAGCTCACCGATCGTGAGGGTGAGGGGCGCGTCGGGGTTCTCCAACAGGTAGTCCGCGATACGCAGCATGACCCCGGACATCTCCGGCATCCGCGACCGAATCCGGTTGGTCACGCCGGTGGCGTGCTCGACCGGTGGGTCGGTGCGGATGGAAACAGTCATGGAAATTCCTTTTCTCCTTCGTTGGAGTGACGCGAAACTGATTCTTACAGTACGTTGTGGCCCACGGCAACATGTTTCGAGATGATGACGATGATGAAAACAACTCTGGCGGTCGACGCCGGCGGCACCTCGTCCCGCGCGGTGCTCGTGGACGCCTCAGGACGTCGCCTCGGTTCCGGGCGCGCGGGCGGCGGGAATCCGACGTCGTCCGGTGTGGACAGCGCTGCCACGCAGATCGCGCTTGCGGCTCGTGCCGCACTCGACCAGGCCAGGACGACGTCGTCCATACCGCCCCTCCCGTCCGGGGCGCTCGTGGTGATCACACAGGCGGGGCAGGTGTCCGACGCCTACCGCCGCGCCCTGGACGCGCACCTCGTACCGCTCGGACTCGGACCGGTCGTGATCGAACCGGATCTGCTCGGCATGTACGGCTCCGGCTCGGCGTCGCCGGACGGCGTCGTGCTCGTCGCGGGGACCGGGAGCGTCGCGGGACGGATCAGGGACCGTCTCGTCGTCCGGGAGGTCGGCGGTGCCGGCTGGCTCCTCGGCGATGGCGGCTCCGGGTTCTGGATCGCTCGGCGCGTGATCCGCGCGGTCGCCGCCGACCTCGACGGCATCGGACCCCGCACGGGACTCACCCCGCTGCTCTCCCAGGCGGTCGGGTTCACGCCGGACCCGTCTTCATCCGGTGACGCGGACCACCGCCGGTCCCCGGTACTCGACACACTCATCCGCTCGGTGAACGACGGTCCCCCCATCGCCATCGCCCGCCTGGCGCCGCTCGCCTTCCAAGCCGCGGACGACGAGGTCGCGCGGTCCATCCTCGACGCTGCCGTCGACCGCTTGGCGCTCCTCGTGGAACGGGTGCTGGCTCCGGATTCGGACCACAGAGAGAGCACGCTCGTCGTCGGCGGCAGCGTGCTCGTCGATGGACTCCTCCCCTCCGTCCCCTCAGCCGCGGAGCGCCTGTCGTCGGCTGCCGCCGGTGCCCGACTCGTCCCGGTCGCCGACGGCCTCGTCGGAGCCGCCGCCCTGGGCATCAGGATGCTGGGCGGGGACGTCGACGACGCGACCCTCAGCCGCCTGCGCGAGGACCTGGCTGCTGGGGCGACGCGGTGACGGCGGACCGGATCGCCGTCATCGGCACCGGTGCCATGGGACTGGCGCACGTCCGCGCGCTCGCCGGACTCGGTGCGGCGGACCGGATCGCCTACCTGTGCTCGGCCCGGTGGCCGAGAGCCATGCCGGAGGCACCGGCCGCACGACTCACCACCTCGGTCGACGAGGTGCTCCTGGATGCCTCCGTGGGGATCGTCGTCATCTGCACGCCGACCGACACCCATCGGGACCTCGCCGTCAGGGCACTCCGTGTCGGCAAGCACGTCCTGCTGGAGAAGCCGATCGCCCTGACGCTCGCCGACGCCCACGCGATCCTGCGGGCCGCCGACGAGTCCGGCCGGACCTTCATGGTCGCGCACGTCGTCAGGTTCTTCGGCGGGTACGAGGCGATCGACGATGCGGTGCGCGACGGCGCCGTCGGCACACCGCTCGCCGTCACGGCCGAACGGCTGAGCTCCCCCGCCGCCCCGTCACCGTGGTGGCAGGACGAGCGACGATCCGGCGGCCCCCTCGTCGACTTCGCGATCCACGACTTCGACCAGCTGAACCAGCTCCTCGGTCAGCCGCGATCCGTGTCAGCACGACGCACCGGGACCGGTCGCCCTATCGAGACGACGGTCGACTACGCCGACGGCGGCATCGGGCGCGTCCTCACCTCCATGGAGCTCCCGCCGGCCTTCGGATTCAGCTCGGCCATCGAGGTGCTGGGCAGCACCGGGCTCATCGCCCACCGATTCGTCGGTGCGTCCCCGACCCACGCACCGCCGCTCTCGGTCGACGCCCTCGGGACGGCCGCCGCGCACGGTCCCTACGACCTCGACGAGACCGACCCCTACCGACGACAGATGGCCTCATTCCTCGACTGCGTGGAGCGAGACGTCCAACCGTTCCGAGTGACCGGCCGGAGCGCCCTCGCGGCCCTGACGGTCGCGTTGGCGGCGAAGGCATCGCTGGACACCGGCATGCCCGTGCAGGTCTCCGAACCACACGACGCCTGAACCGTCGACGCGCAGCGGGCCCGTCGTCCTGACCACGCCGGTCCACCGGACAGTAGACATCCGACCTTTCGTGTTAGCCTGCCCCCGCACCACCGTGAACCCACTCGACGATCGAAGGGCCGCCGTGACCGAGACCACCATCCCCCGACCCGACACCGCCTGGTTCGACGAGGCGAGATTCGGATTGTTCCTGCACTGGGGCCTTTATGCCCTCCCCGCACGCCATGAGTGGGTGCAGACGCGGGAACACCTCTCGGCCGAGCACTACGATCGCTACCGCGAGCACTTCGACCCCGATCGGTTCGACCCCCGTGCCTGGGCCAGGCAGGCCAAGGCGGCCGGCTTCCGGTACGCGGTCCTCACGACGAAGCACCACGACGGATTCTGCCTGTGGGACTCGGCACTCACCGACTTCACGTCCATGCACACGCCCGCCGGCCGCGACCTCGTGGCGGAGTTCGTGGAGGCCTTCCGCGCCGAGGGGCTCCGGATCGGCTTCTACCACTCGCTCATCGACTGGCATCACCCCGACTTCACGGTCGACGGCATCCACCCGCGACGCGACGACCCCGAGGCGCTCGCAGCGAACGCGGACCGTGACTGGTCCCGCTACCGGGACTACCTGCACGGCCAGGTGCGCGAGCTGCTCACCGGTTACGGACCGATCGACTACCTCTTCTTCGACTTCAGCTACTCGCAGGGCATCGAAGGTCTGCCGGGCAAGGGCGCCGCCGACTGGGGCTCCGAGGAACTCGTCGAGATGATCCGCGGGCTGCAGCCGGAGATCCTGATCAACGACCGCCTCGAACTCCCGGGCGACGTCACCACCCCGGAGCAGTACCAGCCCGTGGTGACACCGGGCGACTCCGACGGCGAACCCCTCCGGTGGGAGGCCTGCCAGACCTTGAACGGCAGCTGGGGGTACGACCGCGACAACCTCGACTACAAGTCGCCGGAGCTGCTCCTGCGGATGCTCATCGATTCGGTCTCGAAGAACGGCAACATGCTGCTGAACATCGGACCGACCGCGCGCGGGACGATCGATCCGCGCGCGATCGAACGACTCGAGGTCCTCGCCGACTGGTTCGCGCTCCACGAGCGGGCGATCCGAGGATGCGGCCCGTCGGAGTTCAGCAGTCCGACCGACGTCCGATACACGCAACGCGGCGACCGGCTGTACGTGCACGTCTTCGCCTGGCCGTTCGTGCACCTGCACCTGCCCGGTCTCGGCGGCCGGGTGCGCTACGCGCAGCTGTTGTCGGACGGCTCCGAGGTGCCGTTCCAGGTGCATCGCCCCGAGCACGATCTGCCGAACCAGCACACCCAGCCGAAGGGACTCGGTCCCGACACGGTGACCCTGCACCTGCCGATCGGTGAACCCGACACCCCGATCCCGGTCATCGAGATCTTCCTCGAGCCGGGCACGACCCCAGCAGCGACGGCCTGAGGCTCCCGCAGACGACGGAACGCCCGCCCCGACGGATCGGGGCGGGCGTTCTGGCTCGGTGCCGCTGAGCGGCTGGACGAGCGGAGACTAGCGGGCGACGCTGCCGTCGACGTAGTCGTCGTCGTTCGAGGCGTTCCACGCGAAGAGCTTGCGCAGCTCGCGACCGGTTGCCTCGATCGGGTGGTCCTCGCCCTTCTTGCGCAGCTCGAGGAACTCGGGCGCGCCGGCGTCCTGGTCGTCGATGAAGCGCTTGGCGAAGGTGCCGTCCTGGATGTCCTTGAGGACCGCCTGCATGTTGGTCTTGACGCTCGGGTCGATGACGCGCGGGCCGGAGACGTAGTCGCCGTACTCAGCCGTGTCGGAGACGCTCCAACGCTGCTTGGCGATGCCACCCTCCCAGATGAGGTCGACGATGAGCTTCAGCTCGTGGAGCACCTCGAAGTAGGCGATCTGCGGCTGGTACCCGGCCTCGGTGAGGGTCTCGAAGCCGTACTGGATCAGCTGCGAGACGCCACCGCACAGGACGGCCTGCTCGCCGAAGAGGTCGGTCTCGGTCTCCTCGGTGAAGGTGGTCTTGATGCCACCGGCACGGAGGCCACCGATCGCCTTGGCGTAGGACCAGGCGAGCGCCCAGGCGCCACCGGTCTCGTCCTTCTCGACGGCGACGATGACGGGGACGCCGCGGCCGGCCTCGTACTCGCGACGGACGGTGTGGCCCGGGCCCTTCGGGGCGACCATGAAGATGTCGACGCCCTCGGGAGCCTCGATGTAGCCGAAGCGGATGTTGAAGCCGTGGCCGAAGACGAGCGCCTTGCCCGGAGCGAGCTGGTCCTTGATGGACTCGGCGAAGATCGTGCGCTGGTACTGGTCCGGAGCGAGGATGACGATGACGTCGGCCCATGCGGAGGCGTCGGCGACGTTCTTGACGGTGAAGCCCTGCTCCTCGGCCTTGGCGATCGACTTCGAGCCGTCCTTCAGGCCGACGACGACCTCGACACCGGAGTCGCGGAGGTTGAGCGCGTGTGCGTGGCCCTGCGAGCCGTAGCCGATAACGGCAACCTTCTTGCCCTGGATGAGCGACAGGTCTGCGTCCTGGTCGTAGAAAATCTCAGTCACTGGTGGTTCTCTCCTTGGTTGTGGTTTCGCAATATGCCGCAGATGCGACTAGTTCTTGAAGACGCGTTCGGTGATGGACTTCGAGCCGCGCCCGATGGCGAGGAGACCCGATTGGGCGATCTCCTTGATGCCGTAGGGCTCGAGCACCTTGAGGAGCGCGGTCGTCTTCCCGGAGTCGCCCGTGACCTCGATCACGAGGGCGTCGGTCGCCACGTCGACGACGCGGGCCCGGAACAGGTTGACGGCTTCCAGCACCTGGGAACGGGTGGAGTTGTCGACGCGGACCTTGATGAGCAGGTGCTCACGCTGGACGGACTGCGCCGGATCCAGCTCGACGATCTTGATGACGTTGATGAGCTTGTTCAGCTGCTTCGTCACCTGCTCGAGCGGAAGTTCCTCGACGTCGACGACGACTGTGATCCGGGACAGACCCTCGATCTCGCTGTGGCCGACCGCGAGGCTCTCGATGTTGAAGCCCCGGCGGGCGAACAACCCGGCGACGCGGGTCAGCAGACCGGGCTTGTCCTCGACGAGGAGGCTCAGGACGTGGCTGCTCATGCTCAGGCCTCCTCATCGAACGACGGACTGTGGTCCTTGGCGTACTGGACGTAGCTGTTGCTGACACCCTGCGGCACCATCGGCCACACCATCGCGTCGGCACTCACGACGAAGTCGATGACGACCGGACGGTCGTTCGTCTCCAGGGCGAGCTTGATGGCGGCGTCGACCTCCTCCTCCTTCGTCACGCGGATCGCGAGGCAACCGTAGGCCTCGGCCAGCTTGACGAAGTCGGGGATCCGGATGGTGTCGTGCCCGGTGTTCAGGTCGGTGTTCGAGTACCGACCGTCGTAGAAGAGCGTCTGCCACTGGCGGACCATGCCCAGCGAGGAGTTGTTGATGATCGCGACCTTGATCGGGATGTTGTTGATCGTGCAGGTCGCGAGTTCCTGGTTGGTCATCTGGAAGCAGCCGTCGCCGTCGATCGCCCACACGTGGCGATCGGGCTGGGCCACCTTGGCACCCATGGCCGCGGGGACCGAGTAACCCATGGTCCCGGCACCGCCGGAGTTCAGCCAGGAGTTCGGACGCTCGTACTTGATGAACTGCGCCGCCCACATCTGGTGCTGGCCGACGCCCGACGCGAACACGCCCTCCGGCCCGGTGATCTCGCCGATGCGGGAGATCACGTGCTGTGGCGAGAGCAGACCGTCGGTCGGCTCGGCGTAGCCCAGCGGGAACTCCTCGCGGAGCCCGTCGAGGTAGGACCACCACTCGGCGATGTCGGGGGTGACCTCGCGGGCGGCTGCCTCGAACGCCGACTGGAGGTCGACGATGACGTCCTTCGCGTCGCCCACGATGGGGACGTCCGCGATGCGGATCTTCGAGATCTCGGCCGGGTCGACGTCCACGTGGACGACCTTGGCGTTCGGCGCGAAGAGCGAGGCCTTGCCGGTCACGCGGTCGTCGAACCGTGCACCGAGCGACACGAGCAGGTCGGCCTCCTGCAGCGCGAGCACTGCCGGGACGGTGCCGTGCATGCCGGGCATGCCGAGGTGCTGCGTGTGCGAGTCGGGGAACGCCCCGCGAGCCATGAGCGTCGTCACGACCGGAGCCCCGGTCGCCTCGGCCAGCGCGAGCAGTTCCTCGGAGGCCTTGGAGCGGATCACGCCGCCGCCGACGTACAGCACCGGCTTCTTGGCGTTGACGAGCAGCTGCGCAGCGGCCTGGATCTGCTTGCCGTGCGCCTTCGTCACCGGGCGGTAGCCGGGCAGGTCGACCTTCGGCGGCCAGATGAACGGCGCTTCAGCCTGCTGGGCGTCCTTCGTGATGTCGACCAGCACCGGTCCGGGACGGCCGGTACCCGCGATCTCGTAGGCCGCGGCGATGGCCGCCGGGACCTCCTCCGGGGTCTTGACGAGGAAGGAGTGCTTCGTGATCGGCATGGTGATGCCGACGATGTCCGCCTCCTGGAACGCGTCAGTGCCCATGAGGGTCGAGAACACCTGACCGGTGATCGCGACCATCGGCACCGAGTCCATGTAGGCGTCGGCGATGGCGGTGACGAGGTTCGTCGCGCCGGGGCCGGACGTCGCGATGCACACGCCGATCCCGCCACCGGCGGCGGCGTATCCTTCGGCCGCGTGGCCGGCGCCCTGCTCGTGGCGGACCAGGATGTGGCGGAGCTTCGTCGAGTCCATCAGCGGGTCGTAGGTCGGCAGGATCGCTCCGCCGGGCAGACCGAAGATGTCGGTGACCCCGAGGAGCTCGAGCGATCGGACGATCGCCTGGGCTCCCGTCAGGATCTCCGGTGCGGCCGGGGCCGCAGGTGTTCTGGGATGAGGCACGGGTTGGGATTCCGTGGGCATGATGATTCCTTCAGCGATGAGATGCACGAACGAGATGCTCGGTTATCCCGTGATCGCGCCCTCCGCTGCGGAGTGCACGAGACGAGAGTACTTTGCGAGAACGCCACGGGTATAGCGCGGGGGAAGAGGCGCCCAGCCGTCGCGGCGGGCTTCCAGCTCTGCTTCGTCGACGAGTAGGTCGAGCGAGCGGCCAGCGATATCGACCCGTATCAGATCACCATCGCGCACGAAGGCGATTGGACCTGCGTCCACCGCTTCGGGTGCTATGTGGCCGATGCACAGTCCGGTTGTGCCGCCTGAGAATCGACCGTCCGTCAACAGTAGTACATCCTTGCCGAGTCCGGCGCCCTTGATGGCGGCCGTGATCGCGAGCATCTCGCGCATCCCCGGCCCACCCTTCGGGCCCTCGTAGCGGATGATGACGACGTCGCCCTTGTTGATCTTGCCCTCGGTGAGCGCGTCCATGGCTCCGCGTTCACGTTCGAAGACCCGCGCGGGTCCTTCGAAGACCTCGGCGTCGAATCCGGCCGTCTTCACGACGGCGCCCTCGGGCGCGAACGAGCCCTTGAGGATCGTGATGCCGCCGGTCGCGTGGATCGGGTTGTCGAGCGTGCGGATGACCGTGCCGTCGATCGGGTCGGGGTTGATGTCGGCGAGGTTCTCGGCGACCGTCTTGCCGGTGACCGTGAGGCAGTCGCCGTGCAGCAGACCGGCGTCGAGCAGCGCCTTCATGACGACGGGGACGCCGCCGTGACGGTCGACGTCGTTCATGACGTACTGGCCGAACGGCTTCAGGTCGCCGATGTGCGGCACCTTGTCGCCGATGCGGTTGAAGTCGTCGAGTGTGAGGTCGACCTCGGCCTCGCGGGCGATCGCGAGCAGGTGCAAGACCACGTTCGTCGATCCGCCGAATGCCATCGCGACGGCGATGGCGTTCTCGAACGCCTCCTTCGTCAGGATGTCGCGCGCGGTGATGCCGAGTCGGAGCATGTTGACCACGGCTTCGCCCGAGCGGTGCGCGAAGTAGTCGCGACGGCGGTCGGCCGAGGGCGGCGATGCCGAACCCGGGAGGCTCATGCCGAGCGCCTCGGCGACCGACGCCATCGTGTTGGCCGTGTACATCCCGCCGCAGGCACCCTCGCCCGGGGCGATGGCGCACTCGATGCGCTTCAGGTCCTCTTCGCTCATGTTGCCGGCCTTGCAGGCCCCGACCGCCTCGAAGGAGTCGATGATCGTGACCTCCTTCTCGGTGCCGTCGGAGAGCTTGACCCAACCCGGCGCGATCGATCCGGCGTAGAGGAAGACCGAGGAGAGGTCGAGCCGCGCGGCGGCCATGAGCATGCCCGGGAGCGACTTGTCGCAGCCGGCGAGCAGGACCGTGCCGTCGAGGCGCTCGGCCATGACCACGGTCTCGACGCTGTCGGCGATGACCTCGCGCGAGACGAGCGAGAAGTGCATGCCCTCGTGGCCCATGGAGATGCCGTCGGAGACGGAGATGGTGCCGAACTGCAGCGGGTATCCCCCACCCGAGTGCACGCCCTCCTTGGCACCCTGTGCGAGGCGGTCGAGCGAGAGGTTGCAGGGCGTGATCTCGTTCCACGAGCTCGCGATGCCGATCTGGGGCTTGTCCCAGTCCTCGTCGCCCATGCCGACGGCGCGGAGCATGCCGCGCGAGGTGGTCGCCTCGATCCCGTCGGTGACGGCACGACTGCGTGGTTTGATGTCGATCTCTGGCATTTTAAGAGTCTACGGCTTCCTTGTTGCTTCGATATTCCGCGAGCATGCCGAGGACGCGCGCGATCTCGGAGGGTCCTTCGACCCTGAAGTCGGCGGCGGTCACGCCGGTGCCACTCTTCACCCCGAGGTCGCCGGGGCCGAGTGCGCCGAACGCGTCCTCGTCCGTGACGTCGTCGCCCGCGTAGAACACGGCATCTGCTTTGGTGTACCGCCGGAGGTGTTCGACGGCTTCGCCCTTGGTCGCGCTCCTGAGCGAGAACTCGAGGACGTTCTTGCCCTCTCGAACCGTCAGGGCGCCGAACTCGTCCTTGGTGTGGGCGAGTGCTTCGAGGTGGGCGATCCTGGAGTCTTCTTCACTGGCGAGCCTCGTGTGCAGGGCGAACCCTGCCGGCTTCCGCTCGATCCAGACATTATCGTAACCCTCCGCGACGTCCTGGAGGATCCGTTGGAGGGTCTCCCGCTGTTCGCGTTCCTCATCGTCGAGGGCGAGGGCGTCGTCGGGGTTGTCGAGGCGGATCTCGACGCCGTGCGAGCCGGCGAACAGCGCGTGGTCGGGCAGCTCGGCCACCGCCACGAGACTGTCGATCGCGCGCCCGGACACGAGTGCGACGCGCGTCCCTGGCAGGTCCATCAGCGCCAACACGGCCTTGCGAGCTGCTGGCAGCGCGCGCGCCTGATCCGGGTCGTCGACCTCGGGTGCCAGGGTGCCGTCGAAGTCCAGGGCCACCAGGAGCTTCGGGACGTCGGCCAGGCGGCGGAGTTCCGCACGCAGTCCGAGGGGAAGCCCCCCGAGGGTGTCGGTGGGCTCGTCGGTGGTGCTCATGACTGGGTGGTGCTCCCCTGCTCGATGGTCGGTGACTGGTCGCGCACACGCTGCAGCTCGTCGAGGAAGGATGCCGACCAGCGCGCGACGTCGTACTCCATGACGCGCTTGCGCAGCGCCCGCATGCGACGACCACGCTCGGCCTTCGTCATGTGCACGGCCTGGAGGATCGCCGACTTCATCCCCTCGATGTCGTGCGGGTTGATCTTGAGTGCCTGCTTCAGCTCGTCGGACGCGCCGGCGAACTCGCTCAGCACGAGGACGCCGTCGTTGTCGTAGCGAGCGGCGACGTACTCCTTCGCGACGAGGTTCATGCCGTCGCGCAGGGCCGTGACGAGCATGACGTCGGCGGCGAGGTAGAGCGCGGCCATCTCCTCGCGGGGGTACCCGTGGTGCAGGTACTGGATCGCGGTGTGGCCGATGGTGCCGAAGTCACCGTTGATCCGGCCGACCGTCTGTTCGATGTCGTCGCGGAGCTGACGGTACGTCTCGACGCGTTCGCGGCTGGGGCTGGCGACCTGGACGAGCGTGACGTCCTCGACCGCGAGCTTGCCCTGTGCGAGGAGTTCTCCGAAGGCCTTGAGTCGGTGCCCGATGCCCTTCGTGTAGTCGAGGCGGTCGACGCCGAGCATGATCGTCTCCGGGTTGCCGAGCTCCTCGCGGATCTGCTTGGCACGGGCGATGATGTCGGGGCGCTGCGCGAGGACCTGGTACCCCTTGCTGTCGATCGAGATCGGGAAGTGCCGGGCGATCACCGTGCGGTACGGGGCGCCGCGCTTCGACGCGACCGGTGCCGCGTCCGTCGTGACCGACACGAGTGCGGCATCGAGCGGGACCTGGATCGCGGCCCCCTTCGTCTCGTACCCGAACAGGCGGCGGACCGCCCGGGAGAAGTTGCCCGCGTCCGCGACGCGCTGGAAGCCGATGACGTCGGCGCCGAGCAGTCCCTCGATGATCTGGCGTCGCCATGGGAGCTGCGAGTAGATGCCGTAGGCCGGGAAGGGGATGTGGTTGAAGAAGCCGATCGTGAGATCGGGTCGCAGCTCACGCAGGATCTTCGGCACGAGCTGCAGCTGGTAGTCCTGCACCCAGACCGTCGCGCCGTCGGACGCGGCCGCTGCGGCCGCCTCCGCGAACCGTCGGTTCACGGCGACGTAGGAGTCCCACCACTCGCGGTGGTAGCTCGGCGGAGCGATGACGTCGTGGTAGAGCGGCCAGATGGTGTCGTTCGAGAAGCCCTCGTAGTAGCGGGCGATCTCGTCCTCGGACAGTGGGACCGGGATGATCCACATGTCGTCGTTGTCGAACGGCTCGATCTCGAGGTCGGCCGAGCCGGCCCATCCGATCCATGCGCCGTCGGCACCGCGCATCACGGGTTCGAGGGCGGTCACGAGTCCACCGGGTGAGGTCCGCCAGCTCTCGGCACCGTCTGCATCGACGACGCGGTCGACCGGCAGCCGGTTGGATACCACGATGAAGTCGAAGGTCGACGCTGATCCGCCGTCAGGCGCGGAATATCTGGTGATGATGGCCCTCCCGGGGTGCTCGGGTTCGCTGTTCAGGCTAGCAGCGTTCCGCATGGCGAAACCGCGTGTTCAGACGGCGAGCATATGCTTGCGCTGATGATCCGCCATGGCATGAGCACGTCCTGCGTCTACCCGCTGGGAACCCGGCGCGCGTTCGAGTTGGCCGCCGAAGCCGGCTACGACGGCGTCGAGGTCATGGTCACCCAGGACCGCGTGACGCAGGACGCCGACGCCCTCCGCGCCCTCGCCGCCGAGACCGGGCTGGACATCCTCTCGATCCACGCGCCGGTCCTGACCCGGACCGCGTTCGTCTGGGGCCGCGACCATCGGGAGAAGCTCCGCCGCTCGGCTGAGCTCGCCGTCGCCGTCGGGGCGTCGACCGTCGTCGTCCACCCGCCGTTCCGGTGGCAGCGGCGCTATGCCAACGCCTTCGTCGACCTCGTCGCGGAGCTGACCGAGACGCACGGACTCGAGCTGGCCGTCGAGAACATGGCGTGCTTCCAGAGCCGCGGGCTCCGGGTGCAGCCGTTCGCCTTCGGGTACGACCCTGCCCCACTCGCCTGCGCCGCTCTGACGCTCGACTTCTCCCACGCGGCCCTCGCGGGTGAGGACTCGCTCGAGATCGCGACCCGCTACGGCGGTCGCCTCCGACACGTGCACCTGTGCGACGGGACCGCTCCGTCGCCGCGGGGCGCCTTCCTCGACGAGCACCTCCTCCCAGGCGACGGTGAGCAGCCGGTCGCCGAGGTCCTCGAGCTGCTGCGCGCGGCGGACTGGTCGGGAAGCATCGTCGCGGAGGTGCACCTGCCCGCGACCGGCGGCGACGCGCTCCGCCTCGCCCAGCTGCGGGCCTCACTGGCCTTCGCGAAGCGTGCATTCGCTAGCACAGGCGAGAACCCGAAGGAAAGCCCGGATGCGGGGGGCCTCCCCTACCGGCTAGCGTGAAGTCATGCGCAAATTCCTCTTCAACGGCAGCATGATCTCCACGGTCTTCGGCGGGATCTCCGCTCTCCAGGCGACCCGACAGGGACCGCGGGACTGGAAGCTCGCCCTCCTCTGGGTGAGCTGGGGCATCTCGCTCGCCCTCGCGATCAGCTCGGTGCTCGACGACAGCAAGCAGGCTGAGATCGGCCGCTGAGGTCGCGCCACCCGCGCTACCACGACCGCCCGGAGAACCCGAGAATTGGGGCGCTCGCCCGCGTGTCTCCGCGTCGTTCCGCGCCTCGTGATCGACAATGAGGGCAGTCCAGCCTCACGGATGATCCGCTTTCGATGAAGGGCCCGCCATGTTCGGTCGCCGACGCCACGCAGCACCAGTCTCCGCATCGAAGCTGACCGAGAAGCAGCTGTTCGACCTCGTCCACGCTCGACTGGCGAGCGAGCTCGGCGCCAACGGTGCCTGGGTGCTGTCGCGCCGCACCCCGAGCTCCGGCGACGAGATCTTCCACGAGGTCTACGCCCAGCAGCTCGCCCACGACATCGCGACGGACATCGACCTCGAGCAGGCTGCGGTGACGGTCCGTGCCGAAACCGCTCCGCCCCGTGGATGGCGCCTCTGGTCTCGCGGCCAGGAGGAAACCGCCGTCGACGCCGCCGACGAGGTCGAAGCGGTCGAGGTCATCGAGCCGACCGTCGCCGAGGAACCTGCCGCCATCACCGAGGCGATCGCCGCCCCGTCCGAGGCGCTGGCCGATGACGACCGGTCCGAGGCGGCGGCAGACGACACCGAGCCGACGCTCGTCGAGCGGACCCTCCTCGAGCCGCAGCACTACCCCATCACCGTCTGGGCCGAACCCGAGTTCATCGACGCGAGTCTCGTCAACCCGATGCCGGCCCGCCGCAGCTCGGTCGCCTGACCGACGACGCACATCGAGAACGGCCGTCCACTCCGGTGGGCGGCCGTTTCGTCGTACCAGGCCGCTGAGCGGGCATGACGCCTCATCGAACCCGAATCGATGAGGCGTCACGGCGCTGGTGGGCACGAATGCCCGACCGTCGCTCTGCTCCGCGCGGTGGGGTGACCACGCGAAGGCTTCCGCCGGCAACGGCAGGACCCGATCCCGCCATGCTGCCGACCCTTCCAGGGTCTCATGCCTGAGGCCTGCTCCGCCCCGATGACGCGAATCGGACGGGAGCTGTCGCGAAACGTCCCTGGAGCGTTTCGTCGGGCCGCAGGCTCGCGCGAGTCGAGCCGAAACGCAGAACGGCCCCGTCCGAAGACGAGGCCGTTGCTGGTGTGGTGCACCCCCCCGGACTTGAACCGGGAACCCACTGATTAAGAGTCAGTTGCTCTGCCAATTGAGCTAGAGGTGCGTGGTTTCGGAGTGTTCCGAACCGAGATATGACACTAGCACCCAACTGGCCCGGGTGCGAAATCGAGCCGGTCGGCGTGTCGCGGAGGCACGTCTGCGGGCCCTCGAGCGTCGTTCGATCAGGCCCGCGCGACCCTATCCTGGAGAGGTGACCGAACCCGTGACCGTCTCCCCCGCCGACCTCGATCTCGCGCTCCGGCTCGCCGACGCGGCCGACCGCATCGCGATGGACCGCTTCGAGGCTCGCGACCTCGAAGTGTCCACCAAACCGGACCGCTCGCACGTCACCGATGCCGACCTCGCCGTCGAACGCGCCATCCGCGGCATCCTCGAGACCGAGCGCCCGGACGACGGCGTGTTCGGCGAGGAGTACGGCGCGCAGGGACCCACGGATCGCCAGTGGATCATCGACCCGATCGACGGGACGGCGAACTTCCTCCGCGGGGTCTCGAACTGGGCGACGCTCATCTCCCTCGCCGTCGACGGCGTGCCGGTCGTCGGCGTCGTGAGCGCACCCGCCATGCACGCCCGCTGGTGGGGTGCCATCGGACACGGCGCGTGGGGCGTCCGGTTCGGCGAGACCACCCCGCGCCGGCTGTCCGTCTCGGGGGTCTCCGACCTCGCCGACGCGTCCTTCAGCTTCCAGAGCATCGCGCAGTGGGCCTCGGTCGGGCGGATCCCCCAACTGCTGGCCCTGTGCGGCTCCCTGTGGCGCGATCGGGCCATCGGTGACATGTGGCCCTACATGCTCCTCGCAGAGGGCTCGATCGACGCCGTGGCCGAATTCGGCGTGCAGGAGTACGACCTGGGCGCCCACGTGCCGATCGTCCTCGAGGCCGGCGGTCGGTTCACGGACATCGACGGTATCGAGACCATCTCCACGCGGAGCTCCCTCGCGACGAACGGGCGCCTGCACGACGCCTTCCTCGCCGAGTTGCCACCCGTCGGCTGACACGAGCGCACGGCACCGCGCAAGCCCGCCGAGCGGGATCCGACCGCGCCGTACGCTGGGCGGATGGTACGACTGAGGCGCAGCGACGTGAACGGACAGGGCATCCGACGGGTTCGATCCGGGCGCGGTTTCAGCTACCGGTTGCCGGGCGGCTCGCTCCTCGACGATCAGGAGATCCGAGCCCGGATCGACGGCCTGGTGGTCCCTCCCGCATGGAACGAGGTCTGGATCACCCCCTACGCGAACGGGCACATCCAGGCGACCGGGATCGATGCGGCCGGGCGACGGCAGTACCTCTACCACCCGTCCTGGCGCGAGCGTCAGGACCGGAGCAAGTTCGACCGCGCCCTGGCCCTCGCCGAGGCACTCCCCGCCGCGCGAGGTCGGGTCACGCGGGACCTCCGGCTCGAGGGCTACCCGCTCGCACGGGTGTCAGCCGGCGCGTTCCGCATGCTCGACACCGGCTCCCTGCGCGTCGGCGGTGAGCAATATGCGGAGGCCAACGGCAGTCACGGACTGTCGACCCTCGAGGGTGCGCACGCTCGCGTGAGCGGCGACACCGTCGCGCTGAAGTTCCCGGCGAAGAGCGGACAGCCCTGGGAGTCCGACATCGTCGACGCCGACCTGGCCTCACTCATCCGCTCCTTGAAGCGCCGTGGACCGCACGCCCGCCTCCTGGCCTGGAAGGACGGGAAGCGGTGGCGCCACCTCCAGGCGAGCCAGATCAACGACTACGTCCGGGCGCAGACGAACGGTGAGTTCACCGCGAAGGACTTCCGGACGCTGCACGGCACCGTGGCGGCCGCGGAGAGCCTGGCGAAGGCCGGACCCGTACAGAGTAAGACGGCACGCTCGAAGGTCCTCGCACAGGCCATGCGCGACGCCGCAGCGGTCCTCGGCAACACCCCGGCGATCGCGAAGTCCAGCTACGTCGACCCGCGGGTCGTCGATCGCTATACGCACGGCGAGACGATCCCTCCGGACGGTCGCGGCTCACCGGAGACAGCGCTGCGCGTCCTGCTCGTGGGGACGGACGACCCGTCCTAGCCGTGATCCTGGTCGTGAGACTCGGTGCCCGCGTCGCGCGGCGCTCCGTTCCCCGCGAGGTACCCCTCGACATCGGACTCCGGGATGAGCTGCAGCCCTCGCGGGGTGTGGGATGAATCCGAGAGGACCTCGAGCCACGCACGGTTGAGTTCCGGCGGGCGGCTCCCGAAGAAGCGGAACTGCAGTGGGATGCTCGGGGACAACCACAGCGAGCGTCGTCCGGAACCGTGCTCGGGATCGTTCGCCCAGCTGAGGAAGAAGCTCTCCTGGCGGCGCAGCTTCGCCCCGATGACGGCCTTCAGGTGCGCGAGCGCGCGGTCTTCGATCTCGTACTCGTCGCCGGACCCGTAGATGAGCATTCCCATGGGGACATTCTGCCGCTATTCGGGCGTGTGGCCGGGATGTCGTTCCTCGCCGAGTTCTTCGCGTCCCGCGAGCTCGTCGCGGACGAGGACGGCCTCGTCGAAGTTGCCGCTGCGGTAGGCCGCCCGAGCGACCATGTGCGCGGAGATCGGCGCGGTGAGGCTCTGGAACACGATGATCGCGATCGCGATGGTGATGGTCCCGACCGTCGGGCTCGAGACGGCGACGTCCGCCATGATCGCGATGAGCCCGAGGATCTGCGGCTTGGTCGCCGCGTGCAGGCGGGACAGCACATCGGGGAAGCGCAGCAGGCCGACGCCGGCGGCGAAGCACATGATCGCCCCGACGAGCACGAGGGCCCCAGTGACGATGTCGCGGATCAGCTCGCCGGTCATGCGTCGTCCTGCTTCGACATGAAGCGGGCGACGCTGACCGAGCCGACGATCGCGAACATCGCGAGCGCCAGGAGGACCGGCAGGCCGTCCGTGTGACGGTTGATCGCCATCTCGGCCCCGATCGCACACATGACGGTGGCGACGAGCACGTCGGAGGCGATCACGCGGTCGAGGAGGCTCGGCCCGCGGATGATCCGGTAGACCGCTGCGAGGGCTGCGGCACCGAACAGCACGGAGACGATGATGATCACGACGAGCATCACTGCCCCCTTCCGATCGAGACGTGGTCATGGTCGTGGCGGAGGGCGTCCGCCTCGGCGCGGGAACCGATCGCGAGGATGAGCCGTCGCTCCGTTCCGAGGACCTCGGCGACGACCGCGTCGATGTCGGCGTCGTCATGCACGTTGAGCGCGTGCAGGTAGAGCGTCGAGGCCGTGCGGTCGAGGTCGACCACGATCGAGCCGGGGACGATCGAGACCGCCTCGGCCGTCCAGCTCATGATGAGGTCGGAGGTCGTCCGCAGACGGACCGCGATCACCGCGTTACTGGACCGGAACCTCGGCTTGAGGACGAGCCACGCGATCTCCGCACTCGCCCGCACGATGTCGATGAGGAGCTTGCCCAGGAAGATCGCGGTCCGCCAGAGGTTGATGCGGCCGCTCAGCTCGACGGCCGGCAGGTAGAACAGGAACGACACCAGCAACGCGACCCCGAGACCGGTCACGAGCGTGAGCAGGTCGAACATCCCCCAGAGGAGACACCAGAGCAGGATGAGTCCGGCCAGGAGGAGCGCCTGGCTGAACAGTGCGCGACGACGTGACGGTTGCATTACTTCAGGTGCTCCGTTCCGTCGGGGAAGACCGCGGTGATGTAGTTGTCCGGGTCCTCGATGTTCTCCGCCGCGCGCGTGGCCAATCCGAAGAGGGGCCCCGCGAAGACCGTGAGGGCGAGGGTCAACGCGACCATGCCGGTCGTGGCACCGATCATCGGGCGCGAGATGGTCTTGGTGTCGACCGAGCCCGAGTCCTCGGGGCTCTCCGCGAGCTGGTCGAGCAACGGCGACGAGTATCCGGCGACCTCGTCCTTCCCACGCCAGAAGCCCATGTTCCACACGCGCGCCAGGGCGTACAGCGTCAGGAGCGAAGTCGCGGCTCCGGCGGCGATGAGGATGTACGACAGCGGGTCGCCCAGGGCGACACCCGCCTGGAACAGCCCGATCTTGCCGAGGAAGCCCGAGAACGGCGGGATGCCGCCGAGGTTCATCGCTCCGATGAAGAACAGCACGCCGACGATCGGGGAGGCCTTCAGGATGCCGCCGAGCCGGGAGATGGACGTCGTTCCACCGATCCGCTCGACGAGACCGGTGGTGAGGAACAGCGTGGTCTGGACGACGATGTGGTGGACGATGTAGTAGATCGTCGCGGCGGTCCCGGCGACCCCGCCGACGGCGATGCCGAAGATCATGTAGCCGATGTGACTCACGAGGGTGAACGACAACAATCGTTTGATGTCGGCCTGGGCGACCGCGCCGAAGATGCCGATGAGCAGGGTCAGGAACGCGATGACCATCAACGGTGTCGCCAGCGGCACGTCCTTGAAGATGAGCGTGTCGGTCCGGATGATCGCGTACACACCCACTTTCGTCAGCAGGCCCGCGAACACCGCCGTGACCGGCGCCGGCGCGGTCGGGTAGGAGTCGGGCAGCCAGAACGACAGCGGGAACACCGCAGCCTTCACCGCGAAGCCGAGCAGCAGTGCGGCGCAGAGGATCGCCTGCACCTCCATCGGCAGGTCGCGCACGCGGTCCGCCACGAGGGCGATCGTCACCGTGCCCGTCGCGCCGTAGATGAGGGCGATCGCGGCGACGAAGAGCAGCGACGACATGAGGCTGATGACGATGTACGTGACACCGGCGCGGATCCGCGCTCCCGTGCCGCCCAGGGTGAGGAGGACGTAACTGGAGGCGAGGAGCATCTCGAAGCCGACGTACATGTTGAAGAGGTCGCCCGCGACGAAGGCGTCGAACAGCCCGGCCGCCAGGACCAGGTACGTCGGGTGGAAGATCGACACCGGCGTCTCGCGGTCGCCGTCGACGATGCCCTGGCCGATGGCGAAGATGAGGACGCCCAGCAGCATCAGGGCGGCGACGAGCAGCATGATCGCCGACAGTCGGTCGACGACGAGCACGATCCCCCACGGCGGGGACCAGCCGCCCAGCTCGACGACGATCGTGCCGCTCTGGTCGACGGCCGCGAGCAGGATCGCACTGATCACGGTCACCGCGGTGAGCGCGATGACGCTGATCGCCACCTGCGTCTTGCGGCGGTTGCGGAACATGAGCGCGATCGCCGAGCCGATCAGCGGGATCATGACCACGAGCGGGACGAGTGCGTTCATTCGCTTGCCCCCTTCCTGGTCGTCTTGCGATCGTCGCCGTGCTCGTTGCTCTCGTCGAGGACCCGTTGGATGGCCTCGTCGTCCAGGTCGACCTGGTTGAAGACCGCCTCCGTCGCCGCCTCCGTGTCGTCGGCGTGCTCGTCGCTGAGGGTGTCGCCCTCGTCGCCGAGTTGTGCCAACCACCAGGTCCGGTAGATGAGCGCCAGGATGAAGGCGGTCACGCCGAAGTTGATGACGATGGCCGTGAGCATGAGCACCTGCGGCACCGGGTCGACCATGCGGTCGTCGGAGGCGGTGCCCGTGACGAGCGGTGCGGTGCCGCTCGGGCCGCTCATGATCAGGATGAGCAGGTTCGTCGCGTTGCCGACGAGCACGAACCCGATGAGGAACCTGGTGAGGCTCCGCTCGAGCATGACGTACACCCCGGTGCCGTACATGACGGCCATCAGGACGACGAGGGTCAGAGAGGCGCTCATCGTTCGGCCTCACTCGCCGAGAACTCGTCCGTACTCTGCTCGTCGATGTCGGCTTCCTCCTGTTGACGGTCGACTTCGGCCCCGAGACTGCGCAGGATGTCGAGCGCCAGTCCGACGACGACGAGGTAGACGCCGATGTCGAAGATGCTGGACGTGCCGAACGACAGGTGTCCGAGGATCGGGACGTCGGCCGAGAAGTACGCGGACTGGAGCGCCTCGCCGCCGAAGAACAGGGAACCGACGGCCGTCCCCACCGCGAGCAGCAGCCCGACGCCGAGCACCTTGCCCGCGTCGATCGGCACGGCTTCGCCGAGCTCGTAACGTCCGCCGGCGAGATACCGCATCACGAGCGCGAGGCCGGCGAGCAGACCACCGGCGAAGCCGCCGCCCGGCTCGTTGTGGCCGACGAAGAGCAGGAAGACGGAGACGACGATCGCCGGGTGGAAGAGGAGCCGCACGAGGACCTCGAGGAGGATCGAACGGTTCGCCTCGGCGATCGCCCGGCCACCGATGAGCCATGAGTGCCGCCCCACCGCATCGCGAGGCGCCTCCATCTCGCTGTCCGCGAGGTGGGGGTCGGACACGACCTGGGATCGGAGGCCCGGGATACGTCGGCGCCGCGCACCGCTGAGGCGCGGGACCTCGGCGCCCCGCTGTGAGACGAAGAGCAGGCTCGCGATACCGGTGGCCACCACGACGAGCACGGAGATCTCCCCCATGGTGTCCCAGGCTCGGATGTCGACGAGCATCACGTTGACGATGTTCTTGCCGTGGCCCTCCTCGACGGCGAGCCGGGGCAGCTCGGTCGCGATGCTCTCGGCCTGTCGCGCGCCCAGGGCGATGACCCCGATGAGCCCCATGACCAGGCCGGTCAGCGTCCCGATGACGACCCGACGGACGCGGTGGACCGGGGCGTTGCGCTGGGCGATCTTGGCCGGGAGTCGGCGGAGCACGAGGACGAACACCACGATCGTGATCGTCTCGACGAGGGCCTGGGTCAGCGCGAGGTCGGGAGCGCCGTGCAGGGCGAACAGCGCGACGAGCCCGAAACCGGTGACGCCGACGAGCAGCACGGCGGCCATGCGCTGCTTCGCCCGGGCGGCCGCGATCGCCGCGGTCGCCATGATGAAGGCGATGGCCACCTGGGCGGGATAGTCCCACAGCCGGATCTCGCTCGGCCAGGCACGCCCGAGGAGGGCGATCGTGCCGAGGGTCAGGACGAAGACCACGAGGATGGTGGACAGGTACTGGACGAGCCCGCCGCGCTGGGCGAACAGGGTGACCTTCGCGGAGAGCCGGTCGATGCCCTGGGTCGCCGCCCAGTAGCCCTTCGAGGAGTCGATGAGGGGTGGCAGGCGGTCCTGCAGACGCGCGACCGGGAGCCTCCAGCGGAAGAGCAGCAGACCGAGCAGCACCACGACGGCCGAGATGCCGAGCGCCGGCTCGAGGCCGTGCCAGAGCGCGAGGTGGTAGTCGCCCTCCCCCACGGAGTCCGCGTACGGCGCGAGCACCGTGTCGATGGGCTTCGTCGCGAAGCCGAGAGCGATGGTCGCGACGGCGAGGATGCCCGGCGCGATCATGATCGTTCCGGATTCGGCATGCAGTTCGGTCGGCGCGGCGCCGCGTCGGTCTCCGAAGGCGCCCCAGAGGAACCGGGCGCTGTACGCGACGGTCAACACGGACCCGACGGCAGTGCCGATGATCGCGACCCAACCCCACACGTCGCCCTCGAGCGCGCCCTCCAGCAGTGAGGTGAAGACGGCCTCCTTCGCGACGAACCCGAAGAGCGGTGGGATACCGGCCATCGACGCGACCGCGATCGCCGCGATGACGGCGAGCACCGGCGTCTGACGCCCGAGACCGGAGAGGTGCCGCCAGTCACGCGTCCCAGCACGGTGGTCGATGATGCCGACGACGAGGAAGAGTGCCGCCTTGTAGATGGCGTGGGCGAGCAGGAGCGCGACGGCGGCCAGGGCCGAATCACGGGTGCCGTACCCCGAGATGACCATCAGGAACCCGAGTTGGCTCACCGTCCCGTAGGCCAGGACCAGCTTGAGGTCGTACTGACGCAGCGACCGCCAGGCCCCGGCGACCATGGTGAGGACGCCCAGACCGACGAGCATCGCGTCCCAACCCGGGGTGTCGGCGTAACCGGGAGCGAGTCTCGCGACGAGGTAGATCCCGGCCTTCACCATCGCCGCAGCGTGCAGGTATGCGCTCACGGGCGTCGGTGCGGCCATCGCGGCCGGCAGCCAGAAGTGGAACGGCACGAGCGCCGACTTCGAGATCGCGCCGACGAGGATGAGGAGGATGGCGACGGTGGTCGCGGGGCCGGTCAGACCCTGCTCGACGATCGAGGCGAGCGAAGTGCTCTGCGCCTGCACGGAGATCATGATGACGCCCACGAGCATGACGAGCCCGCCGAAGGTCGTCACGAGGAGCGCCTGCAGCGCGGCACCGCGACTCTCCTTGCGATCGGTGTAGTGCCCGATGAGCAGGTAGGAGAGCACGCTCGTGATCTCCCAGAACATGAACATGACGATGATGTCGTCGGCGGTCACGAGGCCGAACATCGTGCCGGCGAAGGCGAAGAGGAGCGCGGCGAAGCGACCGAGGCCGGGCTCGGTCGAGGAGAAGTAGCGACCGCAGTAGAGCAGCACGAGGGCACCGACGCCGGTGACGACGAGGGACAGCAGCCAGGCGAGCGTGTCCATCCGGAACGAGAGCGCGATGCTCAGTTGCGGGATCCACTCGATCGTCTCGACGACCGTACCGCCGGACGTGACCGTGCCCGTTTGGAAGAGCGTCCAGACGAATGCCGCCGCGGGCATACACGCGATGACGTAGAAGACCTTCGTCGACAGCACTCGAGTGAGTGTGGGCGTGGCGACGGCGATCGCAGCAAAAACTAGCAGGATTGTCGCCATGCAGGTCTCCCGGGTGGTGGCGGCCTCTGGACTCCCAGGTTAGCAGCCCGTCGGTACCCCTCCGACCCCAGGAACGACGACAGGCCCCCGCCGAAGCGGGGGCCTGTCGTCGACTCGGCAGCGTGTGACAACGTCCGGAGTGGAGATGGGGGGAATTGAACCCCCGTCCACTGCTGTGATTCTGCGCCTTCTACGGGCGTATCCCTTAAAATGTTCTACTCGGCCCCGACCATTGACAAGGGCATCTTGGTCGACGGGCCCAGCCGAAGAAAAGTCCCGGATGACGTCGCGGCTCCGTCATCCAGCAAGTCCCCTAGATGACGCCAGGATCCGAGACGGGGACACGCTCGGTCTGACGGACTATCGGGCTCGCTTAAGCAGCGAGGGCGAAGTCAGTGCGCTTAGAGTTGGCACTTGTTGTTTTGCAGAGATCGTTAACGAGATAACCCTGCATCCTCGACCCGCTTCTCGCAGTTTCGCAGGCAATGTCGAAACCGATCATCCCCATGGACTCAGCGCCTCGGAGAACGAGGCGAAGAGGGTCGTTGTCACACGCTGTCGAGTTGTCAATCCACCGCGAACGGTGAACGAGCACCTTGCGGTGCAGCTTCCAAGTCTACCGCGCCCCAGGGGCACCTGTCACCTATTCGCCGAGCCGGTTCCTGGTGGCCATCGCACGCGCGGCCTCACGGGTGTCCTGCTTCTCGCGGAGGGCATGCCGCTTGTCGTATTCCTTCTTACCCTTCGCCACGGCGATCTCCACCTTGGCCTTGCCGTCCTTGAAGTAGATCTTCAACGGCACGAGGGTGAAGCCACCCGGGGCGATCTTGTGGGCGATCTTGTCGATCTGCTCGCGGTGCAGCAGCAGCTTGCGCTTGCGCCGTGGCGGGTGGTTCGTCCACGTGCCCTGACCGTACTCGGGGATGTGCACCGCGTCGAGCCACGCCTCACGGCGGTCGATGAAGGCGTACCCGTCGACGAGCGACGCCCGCCCGGCTCGCAGCGACTTCACCTCGGTACCCGTCAAGACCATGCCGGCCTCGTAGGTGTCCTCGATCGTGTAGTCGTGGCGGGCCTTGCGGTTCGTGGCCACGACGTTCTCGCCCCGTTCCCTCGGCACGGTGTACTCCTGACGTTCTGGTTCGGATCCATCGGAACGGACCGGCCGCGATCGCGGCAGCCTGTCAGTCTAACGCAGAGCGAGCGGTGCGGCGGCCGCACTGCCTCCCCGTTAGACCTTGAGGTACCGCGAGATCGCGAAGTTGGCCGAGATCGCCGCCAACAGCACGCCGACGAGCAGCAGGATCGGGAGAACCACGAAGGCGTCACCGAGATCGACGAAGTTGACGTACCGCATGCGGTCCGCCAGGTATCCCTGGACGAACACCTGGACGATGGTGATCACCGCCCCGGCCGCGAGGATGGAGCCGATGAGCGCGGCGAACACACCCTCGAGGATGAACGGTGTCTGGATGAACCGGTTCGATGCACCGACCAATCGCATGATTCCGAGTTCCCGGCGTCTCGAGTACGCCGACAATCGGATGGTCGTCGCGATCAGCAGGGCTGCGGCGACCAGCATGAGTGCCGCGATCCCGATCGCCGTGTAACTGGCGATGTTCAGGACCGAGAAGATCTGGTCGAGGTACTGGCGTTGATCCGTCACCTGCTCCACGCCCGCGACGCCGGAGAACGCCTCGACGAGCACGTCGGACTGCGAGGCGTCCTTCATGTTCACCCAGAAGGTCTCGGGCAGCTGGTCCGCCGTGACGAACTGTGCGATGTCGTTGCCCTTGAACTGCTCTTGGAAGTTCGTGAACGCCTGCGCCTGGTCCTCGAAGTAGAACTTGTCCACGAAGGGTGCGAGGGTCGACGACTCCAGCGCACTCTGGACGGCGGCGCGCTGCTCTTCGGTCGCGGCGCCGGCGGCGCAGGTGTCGCCCGCGCTGTCGGCGGTGCAGAGGTAAATCGCGACCTGTGCGCGGTCGTACCAGTAGTTCTTCATCTGGCCGATCTGCATCTGCAGCAGGACGGCCGTACCGACGAAGGTGAGCGAGATGAACGTCACGAGCACGACGGAGACGACCATCGAGACGTTGCGACGCAGGCCGTTCCAGACCTCGGACCAGATCAGTGCGAGTCTCACTTGGTCGGCCCCACGTTCTGCTCTCCGTCTTCAGTGCCGCGCGCCGCGGCACGCAGGCCGAGTCGCTCGGCGAGCGACAGGTGTTCGACCTCAATGGGGTCGATCTCGTTGCGTGCCGGGAGCCCGATGGGGCCCGTGGCGTTGCTCAGGCGTTGTGGAGGCGCGACCTCCGGGACCGCAGCCGCCGGTGGCACGGCGGGCTCCGCTTCCGGCGTCGTCGGCTCGGCCTCGGGCGCTTCCGGTCTCGACTCCTCGGCTCGCGTCGCCGGGGCCTCAGGCTCGGCGACGGGTGCTGCGGCCGCTTCCTGGATCGGCGTCGAGCCGGACACCCCGGTGACGACCTCGTCGGTGTCGGCCTGCGGCGTGGTCTCGCGCGAGACCGCGGCGGGCGCGGTCGG
>NZ_JACYTW010000047.1:0-32452 GCF_014841395.1 Plantibacter sp. CFBP 13570
CGCGGTCCCGGCGTCGTCGCCTCGCCCCAGGCTCCGGGCGGCGTCCGCCGCCGCGTCGGTCGCGCGGAGCTGGGTCAGGCCGACCTGCACCGCGGAGAGCCCCATCGCCAGCACGAGGACGACGGCAGGGACGACGACCGCGAACTCCGCCGTCACGGCCCCGTCCTCCGAACGGCATGTCGGAACCTTCAGCCGCACGACTCAACCGTTCGCCGTCAGGGCTCGTCGGATGAGGTCGGTGAGGATGCCCCGCACCTCGTCTCCGCGGAGGATGGCGACGAGGAGTCCTGCGAACCCGACGGCCGCCATCGTGGCCACCGCGTACTCCGCCGTGGCGGATCCCCGTTCGTCCTGCAGGACGCGCCGCACCTCGCGCGTGACACGCTGCTCGACTCGACGACCGATCGTGATCATGATGTTCCTTCCCCGCACCGGAGTGCTGCGCTCGTGGCACGAACACCTCCATGTTCGGCGAACACGTCCAGCGACGCGCGGGCGGAGCCGACGACGGCGACAGGCCGGGTCGACAGGTCGGTTGTGGAGCGAACTCGCCTTGCACCCAGCGGCTATTCATGCTTGAGTAATAGTCATGGATGAACAGTTGGCGGCACGCGACTCGCAACTCCTCCGGGGCGTGTTGCCGATGCTCATCCTGTCCACCGTGCACCGCGGCGAGACCTACGGGTACGAGCTCGTCGAACGACTCCGAGCCCTCGGCCTGGCCGACCTGGCGACCGGCGTCGTGTATCCGGTCCTCAGCCGGTTCGAACGAGACGGACTGGTGACCGCACATCGGGTCGCCTCCTCGGGCGGCCCAGCACGGAAGTACTACGCGATCACCGAACGAGGAGACGCGGCGAGGCTCGACGCCATCGCCCGTTGGAGGGCGATGACCGACATCGCCGAACGAGGAATCGACCCTGAAGGAGCATCAGCATGATCGATCAGAAGCGCCCCACAGCGGACGACCTGCTCGCCGAGCGCGCTGCACGCGGACTGAGCCTCGCGGACCGCTGGCGACGTGACTCGTACCTGCAGCGCCTCGACTGGCACCTCGAGGCCGTGGTCACGGGGCGGGAACGCCGCTCGATCATCCGGTCGCTCCGAGACGAACTCTCGGTCGATCAGCGACTGATGACGATCGCCCTGGCCGACCTCGGCTCACCACGCGCCCTGGCCACCCGCTACGCCGACGACCCGGCCCGCTTGCGACCGACCTGGTCGATCGGGATCATCTGGGGCGGCGTCGCCATCCTCGCCTACTGGTTCTCGTTCGCCCTGTTCACCCTCGGGATGCTCGCGGTGGTCGAGCAGTCGACGCTCGATGAGGCGCACGCACGGTTCTTCTTCGTCGACGTACTCGCCTTCGCCAACGAGGACGGCATCGGCGTTGGCTGGTCCGGCGACGTCGCGTGGATCCTCGTGCCGATCGTGATCATCGCCGTCGCCGTGCTCATCGGAGCACGCTGCTGGCGCGCACTCCCACGCTCCCGCGGCTGAAGCAGTCCCGCGACGGAAGCAGGCAGTTCGGCGTCGACCGGATCGTCAGAACCCGAGCGTCGTCGAGGTGATGACGCTGAGGAGGAGCGGAGCCACACCGACGAGAAGGAAGGCCGGCAGGATGCAGACCCCGAGCGGGATCATGAGGCGGGTCGCGAGGATCGCTGCAGCCCGCTCGCCATCGGACCGCGCCTGATCACGCTGCTGCTCCGCCTCGCTACGCAGCAGCTCACCGGCGGGGATGCCCGCCCTGGCCGACAGGGCGAGGACGCTCGTGATCGTGGCACCGTCGTAGGGGACGGCGAACCGCTCGCACGCTTCCTCGACGATCGACCGGGCCGCCGGCGCCGCTCCCCCACCCGCCATCGCCACCGCGACGAGGTCGAGTGACAACCCCGGTGCGGGGTCGCGCCTGGCCGCCCGTGCACTGAGCGCCGAACTCCAGCGCGCGCCGAGGATGAGGAACGCCACACCGGCCGCGAGACAGCAGAGCCCAGGAGGCGTTGCGAAGAGCGTCCGCAGCGTGTCGAAGCCGAGGGCCATCCCGAGGAGGACGGCGACGAGCGGCAACCAGAGCACCAGCCTCGCGGTCGCGGACGGCCCGGCGAGCGCCGTGCCGACATCCCGACCGATGCGGTCCAACTCGCGCAGCGACCCGGCGAGGTCCCGCAGACAGACACCGAGTGGTGCGCCGCTGATCGCAGCGACCTGCCAAGCGGCGGCCAGGCCCGCCCAGGCCGTCCGGGCGCCAGCACCCGGCTCCTGATCAGCGATGGCGGCGATCGCCGCCGGCAGGTCGCCCCCGTGCACTGCAGCGTCGGCCACCGCTGACAGCACCGCCGCGTCGGCTCGATGATCGCTCGTCGGGCCGGTTTCATCGTCCGGTTCATCGGTCGCGAGGCCGTCGGACACCGTGGCGGATCGGGTCCGCGCATCGGCGTCCGCTTCCAGGGCGAGATGCCTCCAGGCGCTGCCGGGTGCGACGCCGGCACCCAGCAGCACGGCCAGACGACGCGTGGTGCGCGCCACGCGGGCGGGACCGTCGTCGTCGGGTGGGGCCGCACCGGGAAGCGCGGCGAGCACCCGCCGCAGGACCCGTAGCCGGGTCACGGCAACTCCTCGACCGAGAGGCGGTCGTGTTCGTCGATCAGGAGACGGCCGACGGCGACCACCTGCCGTCCGACGGGAAGTCGCGCCAGGTGCACGATGAGTCCGATGGCACTCGTCGCCTGACGGGCGACGGCCTCCTGACTCATGCCGGCGAGCGCACCGAGCGCCTCCAATCGGGCGGGAACGTCGGTCACGGAGTTCGCATGGAGGGTGCCGGCACCGCCGTCGTGCCCGGTGTTGAGCGCCGACAGCAGCTCGCGCACCTCGGGCCCCCGGCACTCGCCGAGCACGAGCCGGTCGGGGCGCATGCGGAGGGCCTCGCGCAGCAGGCGCTCGAGGTCGATGCCGCCGGCCCCCTCCAGGTTGGCCTGGCGCGACTGCAGCGCGACGACATGGGGATGGAGGATCCGCAGCTCCGCGACGTCCTCGATCACGACGAGCCGCTCGGCGGGCGAGGCGAGGCCGAGCAGTGCGCCGAGCAGCGTCGTCTTCCCGGAGCCACCCGCACCGGTGATGAGGATGTTCGTCCGGGCCGCGGCGGCGTCGCGCAGCAGCTCGGCGACCGCCGCAGGGAACATCCCGGCGGTCTGCAACGCCTCGAACCCCAGCGCTTCGTCCCGCGGCACCCGGATGGACAGGAGCGTCCCCCGCGTCGACACCGGCGGTAACACCACGTGGACCCGCACCCCGTCCTGCAGACGCACGTCGACGCACGGCGTCGCCTCGTCGACATGCCGCCCGCCTCTCGCCACCAGGCGGACCGCGAGCGCACGGATGGTCGCCTCGTCTGAGCGCCACCCCGCCTCGCGGACGAGCCCGGCACCGTGGTCGAGCCAGAGGCCGGACGAGCCGTTGACGAAGAGGTCGGTGACCCCCGGATCGGCGAGGTAGGGAGCAAGAGCCCCGAAGTCGGCGAGCGCCGTGACCCCGCGCGACTCGCCCGCACGCGCGGGTTCGGCGTCGACCGCCGCTTCCGGTGGGTCAGGCGGAGCGGCGTCGGGCGGGACGGAGACGACGAAGCGATCGGGCATGTGGCGAGCGTAGAAGCGCCGGCTCGAGCCGCGAGGCTCGGGGCGCGGATCCCGCAACCTCACGCATCGGACCCCGGTTGTGGAGCGACGTCACGCGGACATCGACCCGTCTCAGCGGCCGATCGTCGAAGCGCGGATGACGAGGTCCGCACCGATCACCGGGGCGGGTGCCACCGTCCGGCCCTCGATCCGGGCGAGGAGTTGCTCGGCGCCTGCGCGACCGAGCGCCTCGCCGGGCAACCGCACACTCGTCAACGGCGGGTCGCTCACCACCGACGACGCCAGGTCGTCGAACCCGACCACCGCGAGCTCCCCCGGCACCGGCATGCCCATCGCCCGCGCCGACTGCAGCACCCCGTACGCGTGCGTGTCGGTTGCGCAGACCAGCGCGGTCACCCCGGCGTCGCGCCACCGCGGCCAGCTGTCGACGAACGCCGCGGCCGCCGCTTCGAGGTCGATGATGCTCTCCGCGCGATCGTCCGCATGCACCCGCATCCCGCGCACGGCGGCCTCACGCTCGAGCAGCAGTCGACGCAGGAGGAACGTGTCCGTCGCCGTCCGCCCACCGAGGTACCCGAGTTGACGGTGACCCAGGACGTGGAGGTGGTCGAGGAGCGCGCGAACACCGCCGAGGAGGTCGAAGTCGACGGAGACGGCACGTCGGTCGGCGGAGACGGCACCGGACGCGGCCTCCGCCGTGGTCGTCGGGAGGCGGGGTGCGTCGAGCAACACGAGCGCGGTGTCGAGCCGGAGCTCCTCCAGGAATGCCTCACTCGGCGCGTCGACCACGACCCCGGCCGGTCGGAGGGCCGCCAATCGGCCGAGCGCGGCCGCCGTGGGCACGTCGCCCTCCCCGGTCACCGAAACGAGCAGCTGGTACGCGTCGCCGAGGCCTGCCCTGAGCCCGCGGATCACCGCACCGAAGTAGGGGTTCGACGCATCCGGCGTCACGAAGACGACCAGGTTGCTCGAGCCGCTCGCGAGTGCCCGCGCGGCGTGGTCGGCGACGTAGCCGAGCTCGGCGATCGCCTGGCGCACCCGTTCGGCGTTCTGCGCCGACACATGCCCCGCATCCTTGCCGTTGGCGACGAGCGACACGGTCGCGACCGACGTCCCGGCCCGCTCCGCCACCATCGCCGCGGTGACCCGACGGGCGGCGCGTGGCTGGGGATCGTTCGGTTCGAGGGGCACCCGTCGATCGTATCGGCGCCGTGGAACCCTGAGCCGAACGACCCGGTTTGGCGAACCTAAAGCGCTTGACGTAGGCTGCTCCCGGCGGACCTGAAGCGCTTTACGTGCCGTGTCACCCGCTTCCCCAGCACCCCAACGATGTGGAGAACCATGCCCCGCAAGATCATCCTCGACTGCGACCCCGGCCACGACGACGCGATCGCGATCCTCCTGGCACACGGCAACCCCGAGATCGAGCTGCTCGCCGTCACGACCGTCGTCGGCAACCAGACGCTCCCGAAGGTCACCCGGAACGCCCTCGCCGTCGCCCGCATCGCAGGGATCACCGACGTGCCGTTCGCCGCCGGTGCCGACCGTCCGCTCGTACGTCCGCTCGAGAACGCGCCGGACATCCACGGCGAATCGGGCATGGACGGCCCCGTCCTCCCCGAACCCGCGATCGCCCTCGACGACCGCCACGCCATCGACCTCATCATCGACCTCGTCATGTCGCACGAGCCGGGCGAGATCACCCTCGTCCCGACCGGCGGCCTGACGAACATCGCCCTCGCGGCCCGCAAGGAGCCGCGCATCGTGGAGCGCGTCAAGGAGGTCGTCCTCATGGGCGGCGGCTACCACGTCGGCAACTGGTCGGCGGTGGCCGAGTTCAACATCAAGATCGACCCCGAGGCCGCGCACATCGTCTTCAACGAGAGCTGGCCCGTCGTCATGGTCGGCCTCGACCTCACACACCAGGCCCTCGCCACCCCGGAGGTCGTCGAGCGGATCGCCGCGATCGGCACCGGCCCGGCACGCTTCGTCGAGGAGCTGCTCGAGTTCTTCGGCACCACCTACAAGGACGCGCAGGGCTTCGACAGCCCGCCCGTGCACGACCCGTGCGCGGTCGCCTACGTGATCGACCCGACGATCGTGCGGACCGTCAAGGTGCCGATCGACATCGAACTCACGGGCACGCTCACCCTCGGCATGACGGTCGCCGACTTCCGCAGCCCGGCTCCGGACGACTGCAGCACCTGGGCCGCGACCGAGCTCGACCACGCACGCTTCTGGGGCCTCGTCACCGACGCCCTCGAGAACATCGGGGAGATCGAGCTGTGAGCGACCTCCTGAACACCACGAAGCCCGCCGTCCGCATCGGCGCCCTCATGACGGCGTTGCTCGCCGCCTGCGTCGCCTTCCAGTTGAACGCCAGCATGCTGAGCCCCGCGCTCGTCAGCATGGCGCGTGAGCTGCAGACCGACGACGCCACCATCGGCCTGTCGCAGACCATGTTCTTCACCACGGCGGCGCTGTTCTCCGTCTTCCTCCCCCGCCTCAGCGACATCATCGGCCGGAAGCGTGTCCTGACGGGCATGCTCGTCATCATGCTCGTCGGCACCGTCGTCGCGGCACTCGCCGTGAACGTCGAGATGCTGTTCGTCGGCCGCATCATCCAGGGCGTGTCCGGGCCGGTCGTGCCGATCACCCTGCTCATGCTGCGCGCCGAGGTCACCGACCCGAAGCGGTACGGCGCGATGATGGGCCTCATCACCGCGGTCAACGGCGGCATCGCCGGGATCGACGCCCTCGCCGGCGGCTGGCTCGTCACGAACCACGGCTTCCGTTCCGTCTTCTGGACCATGGCCGTCGTCGCAGCCGTCGCGATCGTGTTCGTCGTCCTGTGGGCCGCGAACTCGCAGCCGTCGAAGGGCACGAGGATGGACTGGTGGGGCGTGCTCCCGCTCGTCGTGTCGATCGCGGCACTGCTCACCGCGTTCAACGAGGCCGGCAAGCTCGCGGCGGCGAACTGGTTGCTCGTCGGCGGGTTCATCGTGGTGGCCCTCGTCGCGTTCGCGATCTTCTGGACCGTCGAGAACCGCGTCGCCGAACCACTGGTGGCCACGAAGTACCTCCGCCAGCGGAGCACCTGGGCGCTCCTGCTCACGACGCTGCTCACGATGACCGGTGTCTTCGCCGTCGCCAACGGCCTCGTCACCTCGATCGCCCAGAACGTCGACGCGGGCTTCAGCATGGAGGCCGACCTCGCCTCCCTCGCGTTCCTGACGCCGTACGCCCTCGTCGGCTGGCTCGTCGGCCCGTTCGCCGGTCGTCTCGCGCCAACGCTCGGCTACCTGAATGTGCTCCGCATCGGCCTCATCGGCAGCATCGTCTCGATCGTCATCATGGCGCTCGTCGGCGTGCACTCGCTCCCCGTCCTCATCGCGACGACCGTCCTCATCGGTGCGACCTACGCGGGCATCGGCAACATCATGCTCAACGGGCTGGGCATCGTCCTGTCGCCGAAGGAGAACCCGGGCTTCCTGCCCGGACTGAACGCGGGCGCCTTCAACCTGGGCGCAGGCCTCAGCTTCGTCGTCCTCCCCGCCGTGCAGATCGCCGTCGCACCCGCCGGAGGGACGTCGACGGCCGGGTACACGAGTGCCATGCTGGTCGGCGCGGGCATCACCGCTGTCGCCCTGCTGGTGTCGTTCCTCATCCCGAAGCCCGCGGGCGCCGAGGTCCGTCCGGCCGAGACCGCCTCGGCAGCCTAGGAAGGTCACCATGCAGAGTCCACGCATCGTCGTCGTCGGGTCCTTGAACGCGGACCTCGTCGTCCGCACGGCACGCTTCCCGCAGCCCGGGGAGACGCTCACGGGATCCGAACTCGCCGTCATCCCCGGCGGCAAGGGCGCCAACCAGGCCGTCGCCGCGGGCAGACTCGGCGGCGACGTCACCATGGTCGGCGCGGTCGGCGACGACGCGCACGGGTCCCTCCTGCTCGAGTCGCTCTCGAGCTCCGGGGTCGACGTCACCCGGATCGCCCGACGTGACGACGTCGCGACGGGCACCGCGGTCATCACCGTCGACGACGCCGGAGAGAACACGATCATCGTGTCGCCCGGGGCGAACGGCACCCTCACGCCGGATCGGATCGGCGAGGCGTGGACGGCGCTCGACGGTGCCGGCGTCGTCTGCCTGTGCCTCGAGGTGCCGATCGACACCGTGCTCGAGACGGCCCGGCGGGGCGCTGCGGCCGGCGCGCTCGTGCTCCTCAATCTCTCCCCCTACGGTCCGGTGCCGGAGGAGCTCCTCCAGGCGACCGGCGTCCTCCTCGTGAACGAGCACGAGGCGGCCGACCTCGCAGGGGTCGACCCGGAGGAGGCCGGGTGGGAGGCGACCGCCACGGCGCTGCGCAGCCACGGCATCCGACGAGCCGTCGTCACGACCGGGGCCGCAGGCAGTGTCGTGATCGACGGCGAGGCCGACCCGACGTCGGTTCCGTCGCCGACGGTGGACGCCGTCGACACCACCGGCTGCGGCGACGCGTTCATGGGCGCCCTCGCGCTGCGACTCGCTGCCGGAGACGAGCTCGTCGACGCGGCTCGATTCGCCTCGACCGTCGGCAGCTACGCGGCGACCGGGGCCGGCGCCCAGGCGTCGTACCCCGATCAGGAGCAGCTCGCAGCGTTCCTCGAGCAGCGATGAGGCACGGGGTCCCGCGTGAACCGACGCGGGACCCCGTGGCGCCTCACCCGGCCGCGATCACCCAGAGGTAGAGCACCGCACCAGCGGCGATCGCCCAGCTCGTGAAGCTGCCGACGAGGAACTCCTCCGCCTTGCCACCGACACCGCGATCCTCGGAGATCTCCGGGAAGCGCACGATGCCCTTGGCCGCGACGAGGGCGGCGATCACCATGCCGGTGCCACTCAGCGCGAGGACGACGATGAAGACCCGTTCGAGCGGGCCGATGAGTCGGCCACCGAGCAGCTGCGTCGTCGGACGCAGCGGCGTGCCGCCCTGCTCGACGCTCCCCAACTCTCGACCGCGGATCCTGACCGTCCAGGCGGAGGCGGGTGCCGCGGCCGGTTGCGGCTCATCGTCCTCACGCGCGCGGCGCAGCGACGCCCGCACGATGAGATTGCTGCTCCGGGTGAGGAAGACGAGGGTCGACCCGGCTGCGACGGCGAGGGCCAGGGGCACCTCCTGCAGCACGCCGAGGTCGAAGCCCGCGTAGACCTGCGCTGCGGCGCTGTCGGCCGTCCCGCCCGCCCCGAACACGAGCGTGGAGGCGACGACGAGGAGACCGAGCAGCAGCACGGGCCAGAGTCCGCGCGGTCGCGAGGTGTCCGAGGACGGCATGGTCACGAGCCACCCGAGGGCGATGAGGCCGGCCAGTGTCGGCCACCACCAGTCGAGCCCGAGGCCCAGCACGGCGAACAGCCAGACCACCACCAGCCCGATGGCCGGGGACCAGCGCGGGCCACGGATCAGACCACGACAGATGTCGGCGACCCCGATCATGAGCAGCAGGACGGCCGTGATCATCGAGTCGGTGCTCCGGCGAGCAGGTCGAGGGCCGAGACGAGCGCGGCACCGCCCGATCGTTGCAGGTTCTGCGACACCGCGGACTGTGAGATGCCGACATCGGCCGCCATCGACTCCTGCGATCGGCCGAGGAGCGCACCCGCGGCGAGCTGTCGCTGTCGAGGGTTCCGCATCTGATCGATCGTGTGGTCGCGCAGGGTGAGGAGTGCGTTCACGATGGCGTCTCCGTCCTGGGGCGATTCGCCCTCGAACCACGATCGCAGGTACGGCTGACGTTTGTCCTCCCGCCGATGCGCCTCGTCGATGGCGGCTCGGGCCCGCCACCAGGCGGAACCGTCCTGGATGAGCGCGTCCTGCCCGGCGTCGATGTCCGTGACCTCGCCCCAGCCGAGGCCGAACCGGCAGTCGACCTCCGCGGGGAACAGGAGTCGCGCGAGGGTGGTGGCCCGCAGTGCGGTCGCGACGTCCGCGTACACGACCTGGAACTCGTCGCCGACCGTGGGACGCAGCGGCTGCTCGGCGGGCCAGGTGGCCTCCACCTGGAGGAAGACGTCCTGGATCGCGCGCTGAGCACTGGTGCGATCGACGAGACGGCGGGAACCGACGATGTCGACGACGACGGCCAGGAGGAGATCGGTCATCTCAGAAGCATAGAGCTGATAGTGGCAGAACTATAAGCAATATTCGAATACTCCCCGGCGGCCCCCCGCAGCCGGCGCCGGAGACAGAAGAAGGCGGCACCCATTGGGGGGAATGGGTGCCGCCTCTACAGTGCCGGATTGGGGGGAATCGCTGGCACTGCATGCACGAATGTGTATTCGGCCGGGTCCAAGTGTACGCCAGTAGACGGGGAACACAAGCACTCAGACGACCCCAGATCGAGTGGTTTCCCTACCATGCCCAGATCATTCACAGACTGGGCCCGTGAATTTGTTCGGATGAGTGACAAATCCGCAACCGAGAACGCGCTACGCTCGTGCATGGCACGGACTCGACCCGCCTCGGCAGGTCGAGTCAGGAACGCGGATTCGCAAGGGAGCGAGACACACACGATGAGCACTCAGATCGACAGCCTGCTGCACGAAGACCGACGATTCCCACCGTCGGAGGAGTTCGCCGCGCAGGCGATCGCCAGCGCCGAGCTCTACGAGCGGGCGTCGAGTGACCGGCTCGCCTTCTGGGCCGAGCAGTCCCGCGAGCTGCTCACGTGGAGCAAGCCGTTCACGAAGACCCTCGACTGGTCGAACCCTCCCTTCGCGACCTGGTTCGACGACGGCGAGCTGAACGTCGCTTACAACTGCCTCGACCGGCACGTCGAGGCCGGCAACGGCGACCGTGTCGCCCTCCACTGGGAGGGCGAGCCCGGCGACACCCGCACGATCACCTACGCCGAGCTCACGGCCGAGGTCAAGCGCGCGGCCAACCTGTTCACCAGCCTCGGCGTCGAAGCCGGCGACCGGGTCGCCATCTACCTGCCGATGATCCCGGAGGCGATCGTCTCGATGCTCGCCGTCGCGCGCATCGGCGCGGTCCACTCGGTCGTCTTCGGCGGGTTCAGCGCCGACAGCCTGCGCTCCCGCATCGACGATGCGGAGGCCAAGCTCGTCATCACCGCCGACGGCGGCTACCGCAAGGGCAAGGTCTCCGCGCTGAAGCCCGCCGTCGACGCGGCGCTCGCGAGCCGCGGCGAGCTGCCCGAGCAGGCGACCGTGGACCACGTGCTCGTCGTCCGTCGCGGTGAGAACGAGGTCGACTGGACGACCGGACGCGACCTCTGGTGGCACGAGGCCATCGCCGACGCCGAACCCGAGCACGACGCGCAGCCGTTCCCCGCCGAGCAGCCGCTCTTCATCCTGTACACCTCCGGCACCACCGGGAAGCCGAAGGGCATCCTGCACACCTCGGGTGGCTACCTGACGCAGACGGCGTTCACCCACAAGAACGTCTTCGACCTGCACCCCGAGACCGACGTGTACTGGTGCACGGCCGACATCGGCTGGATCACCGGTCACAGCTACGTCACCTACGGACCCCTCGCGAACGGCGCGACGCAGGTGCTCTACGAGGGCACGCCAGACGCCCCACACCCGGGACGCTGGTGGGAGATCATCGAGAAGTACGGCGTGAGCATCTTCTACACGGCTCCGACGGCGATCCGCTCCTTCATGAAGCTCGGTCGCAAGATCCCGAAGCAGTTCGACCTGTCGTCGCTCCGCCTGCTCGGCTCGGTGGGTGAGCCCATCAACCCCGAGGCGTGGATGTGGTACCGCAAGATCATCGGCAACAAGGTGGCGCCGATCGTCGACACCTGGTGGCAGACGGAGACCGGGGCGATCATGGTGTCGGCCCTCCCCGGTGTGACGTCGACCAAGCCCGGTAGCGCGCAGGTCCCGATCCCGGGCATCGCCATCGATGTCGTCGACGACGCCGGTGACGCGGTCGGTGCCGGCGGCGGCGGACTCCTCGTCGTGACCGAGCCCTGGCCGTCGATGCTCCGCGGCATCTGGGGCGACCCCGAGCGGTTCAAGGAGACCTACTGGGAGAAGTTCTGGGACGTCGAGGGCGGCCCGTTCTACTTCGCCGGCGACGGCGCCCGACTCGACTCGGACCGCGACGTCTGGCTGCTCGGCCGCGTCGACGACGTCATGAACGTCTCCGGGCACCGACTCTCGACCGCTGAGATCGAGTCGGCGCTCGTCGCCAACGAGATGGTGGCCGAGTCCGCCGTGGTCGGTGCGGCCGACGAGACCACCGGGCAGGCGGTCGTCGCCTTCGTCATCATCAAGGAGTCCCACCTCGAGCAGGCATCCGGACTCGCGGACATCACCGGGGCACTCCGCAGCTGGGTCGGCGAACAGATCGGTCCGATCGCCCGCCCACGCGAGGTCTACCTCGTGAACGAACTGCCGAAGACGCGCTCGGGCAAGATCATGCGTCGTCTCCTGCGCGACGTGGCCGAGGGCCGCGAGGTGGGCGACACCACGACGCTCGCCGACACCACGGTCATGCAGATCATCACCGACAAGATGGTCAAGAGCACGTAAGTCCTCGCAGCGTCGCAGCAGGAGATCCGCTCCGCAGCAGGAGAACGTAGTCACGTTGGTCCTGCTGCGGGGCGGATCTCCTGTGCTCCACAGGGCAGACTCGCGGGCACCTCATCCCCAGCACTCCTGAGTGGGGCATGTGGCCGCCCCCGGCCCGCGAAGCTGAGGTGATGGACCTCACCCCGTGGATCGACCGGCGCGACGGGATCGTGCATCGTCTCGACGCGCTCGATGCCGGAGCGACCAAGCACGGTATCGAACAAGCAAAGCAATCAGGCTCGGTCCGAGTCGTGAGACGTAACTGGCTCGTGACCGAGGCGTGTGATCCTCAACTCCTCTTCGCGGCGACGCGCGGAGGACGATTGACGTGTCTGACGATCGCCGGTCGTCGCGGCTGGTGGAACCTGGCTGACGGGTTCGTCCACCTCTCCGTCCCTTCGACGTCTGCAGCGACGACTGAAGCAGGGCTGCGGCTCCATTGGAGCGCGACACCGGCGCCGGTGTCCACCCGCACACTGGTGCAGCCACCGGTGAATGCGCTCGTCCACATCGCCGAGTGCCAACCGTTCGAACGCGCGCTCGCGGTCTTCGAATCGGCTGTCCGCGTCGGCGACGCCGACCTCGACCGACTCAGACTCATACCGATCCGTTCCCGACGGTTCAGCAGAGTGATCGACCGCGTCAGCCACCTCTCCGACTCGGGCATCGAGTCGATACCGCGCATCCGTCTCGCGCGGATCGGCATCCACATGAGCCAGCAGGTCGTGGTCGACGGTCACCGGGTCGACGGACTCATCGGCGAACGCCTCATCCTGCAGTTCGATGGACACGCTCCTCATCAGGATGCGTCACAACGGAGCCGCGATCTCGCGCAGGATCGCCGTCTCGCGCTGTCCGGCCACACCGTCCTGCGGTTCAGTTACCGGCAGGTCATGCACGAGTGGACACTCGTCGAGCGCGAGATCTCAGACGCGATCGCGCAAGGCAGGCATGAGTGGTGAACGCAGGAGATCCGCTCCGCAGCAGGATGAACGTGGTTACGTTCTCCTGCTGCAGAGCGGATCTCCTGTTGTGACGCCGCGCGCTACGCGAACTCGACGATGAGCTCCACCTCGACGGGCGAGTCGAGCGGCAGGACGGCGACGCCGACGGCGGAGCGGGCGTGCACGCCGAGGTCGCCGAAGATCTCGCCGAGGACCTCTGACGCACCGTTGATGACGCCGGGCTGGCCGGTGAACGCCGGGTCGGAGGCGACGAAGCCGACGACCTTCACGATGCGGGTGACGCGGTCGAGCGAACCGATCTGGCTCTCCACCGCGGCGAGCGCGTTGAGGGCGCACGTCCGGGCGTAGGTCTTGGCGTCCGCAGGCGAGACGAGCCCGTCGCCCTCACCCACCTTGCCGGTGGCGGGGAGCTTGCCGTCGGTCATGGGCAGCTGGCCCGAGGTGAAGACGTGCTCGCCGGAGACCACCGCTGGGATGTAGGCGGCGACGGGCGGGACGACGGTGGGCAGGGTGATACCGAGCTCGGCGAGTCGGTCGGCGATCTGGGACATGGGGGTTCCTCCGGGACGTCGGGTCAGTCGGCGATGGGGCGCTTGAGGTAGGCGACGAGCCCACCCTCCGGACCGGTGACGACCTGGACGAGCTCCCAACCCTCCCCGCCCCAGTTGTTCAGGATGGCAGCCGTGTTGTGGATCATCAACGGCGTGGTGAGGTACTCCCAGCGGGTCATGTCTCTCCTCGATCGGGCGCTCCGCACGGAGAGGCGGAGGCGCAGGGGATGTTCATGGCGAGCCCCAAGTGAAGCTCGCTCACAGTTTCCCCGCTTACCTTCGATCCTATGCCTGAACCACGTACCCCCGCGAAGACGGTCGCGCAGAGCGTCCTCGGCTTCGTCGGCTTGAGCGTCGCCGCCGGTGTGCTCGCCACCGCCGCGGTCACCCCTGCCATCGCGATGACCGGTCTCGCCACCTCCACGGGCATCTCCGTCTTCGACGGCCTCCCCGACTACCTCCAGCTCGACTCGCTCGCCCAGAAGTCGAGCATCTACGCCAAGGACTCCGCCGGCAACCCGGTGCTCCTCGCCTCCTTCTACGACCAGAACCGGATCGAGGACAGCTGGGACCAGATCTCCCAGTTCGCGAAGGACGCCGCGGTCTCGGCCGAGGACCCCCGCTTCTTCGAGCACGGTGGCATCGACCTCGCGGGCACCGTCCGCGCGGTCGTCAACAACGCCGCCGGTGGATCGACGCAGGGTGGTTCGTCGATCACCCAGCAGTACGTGAAGAACGTCCTGGTACAGAAGGCCGAGGCGATCCCAGACAAGAAGGAGAGCGACGCGGCCTACGAGGAGGCGACCGCGACGACCCCGGAGCGCAAGCTCAAGGAGATGCGACTCGCGATCGGCCTCGAGAAGACGTACGGCAAGGAGGACATCCTCCGCGGGTACCTCAACATCTCCGGTTTCGGCGGACGCGTCTACGGGATCGAGGCGGCGTCCAACTACTACTTCAACACCACGGCCGCGAACCTCACGCTGGAGCAGGCGGCGACGCTGCTCGCGATCGTCAACAACCCCGAGAACCTCAGGATCGACAAGCCCGACAGCGCTGACAACGGCGCGGCGAACGGCTACGCCCTGACGAAGACGCGACGGGACTACGTCCTCGACCAGATGCTCAAGGAGCAGAAGATCTCGCAGGAGCAGCATGATGCGGCGGTGGCGATCCCGATCACCCCGACGATCGTGCCTCCCGTCACCGGCTGTTCCGCGGCCGGGTCGTCCGCCTACTTCTGCGACTACGTGACCCAGGTGCTGCAGAACAACGAGATCTTCGGCGCCACACAGGACGAACGGTGGACGAACTTCAAGCGCGGCGGGTACAGCGTCTTCACGACCCTCGACCTCGACCTGCAGAACGCATCGCAGGCGGCCATCGACGAGTACGTCCCGAAGACGACCACGGAACTCGACCTCGGCGCCGTCTCGGTGAGCGTGCAGCCCGGGAGCGGGCGGATCCTCGCCATGGCCCAGAACAAGGACTACTCGCAGGATCCCGATGTCCTCGCGACAGGCTCCAACTACAGCGCGATCAACTACAACACCGATCAGGCCTACGGTGGATCGGCGGGCTTCCAGCCCGGGTCGACGTACAAGATCTTCACCCTGACGGACTGGCTGAAGTCAGGCAAGGGCGTCAATGAGTCGATCAACGCGAACCGCAGATCCGACTGGGGCACCTTCACCAACAGTTGCGTCCCAGGTGGGACGGAGCAGGCGGAGGCCGGGTGGAGTCCGCGGAACGACGAGGGCGAGTCGGGGTCGTACACCGTGAGACGCGCCACGCAGCAGTCGATCAACACCGCGTTCATCGCGATGGCGCAGGAGCTCGACCTCTGCGACATCAGCAAGACCGCCGAGTCGATGGGCGTGCACCGTGCCGACGGCGCGCCACTGAACAACTCCCCCGCCACCGTGCTCGGCACCAACGAGGTCGCCCCGTTGAGCATGGCAACCGCCTTCGCGACGCTCGCCGCCGGCGGCAAGACGTGCGACCCGATCGCGATCGACTCGATCACGAAGCCCGACGGGTCGAGTGCCGAGGTCCCCTCCGCGAACTGCCGTCAGTCGGTCGATGCGAAGGTGGCGGCCGCGGCCGACGACGTCCTCCAGGGCGTCGTGTCGAGTGGTACCGCGTCCGCCTCGGGCGCCCGCACCGACGGCGTCGGTGAGTTGATCGGCAAGACCGGCACCACCGACAACGCCGAGGCGACCTGGATGAGCGGTGCGAGCACGACCGTCGCGACGGTCGTCGGCACCTTCAACGTCAGCGGACACGTCAACCTCCGCGACACCTACATCGACGGCACCCAGGTCGCGTCCATGCGGCACTACATCTGGCCGGAGGTCATGTCGGCCGCGCTCGCCAAGTACCCGGGTGGCGACTTCCCCGCGGCCGATCGCGCCACGCTGCAGGGCGACGGTTCCGGCAGCAGCGGCGAGGACTCGACCCCCGCTCCGACGCCGACCAGCGACCCGACGCAGGCACCGAGCGAGGCGCCGACACCAGCGCCGGGCGACGGCGGGGACACCGACGGTACTGGCGAGAACGGCGGCCCAGCAGCCCCGGGGAACGGTAATGGGAATGGCGGCGGTGGCGGGAACGGCAACGGGAACGGCTCACCCGGGTGATCGAATGCGGCTGCCGGTCTGACGCCGACCGGCAGCCACCCCGCGCCGTCCGGCGGCAACGATCGGGTTTCAACGCGGCGCTGAGCGGGCCTTTTTCAGGATTGTCGCTTAGCATCGATCCATGCCTCAACAACATCGCACGGCCACCGGTGTGCTCGGCGGCTTCCTCGGCTTTCTCGGCCTGAGCGTCGCAGCGGGTGTCCTCGTCACCGCCACGGTCACCCCGGCCCTCGCCGTCACGGGGATGGCGACCAACAGCACGATCAACGTGTTCGACGGTCTGCCCGACTACCTGGCGCTCGACGAGCTGGCGCAGAAGTCCAGCATCTACGCGACCGACAGCGCCGGCAACCCGCAGCTGCTCGCGTCCTTCTACCAGCAGAACCGCATCGAGGTCGGCTGGGACCAGATCAACCAGTTCGTCAAGGACGCGGCGGTCTCGGCTGAGGACCCGCGCTTCTACGAGCACGGCGGTGTCGACCTCACGGGTACGATCCGAGCCGTCGCGATCAGCGCGACGGGCCGCGACCTGCAGGGTGGTTCGTCCATCACGCAGCAGTACGTGAAGAACGTGCTCGTCCAGAAGGCCGAGGCCATCACCGACGAGGCCAAGATGAAGGCCGCGTACGAAGAGGCGACGAAGGCGACCCCTGAGCGCAAGCTCAAGGAGATGCGCATGGCCATCGGCCTCGAAAAGCGCTACGGCAAGCAGGACATCCTGCGCGGCTACCTCAACATCGCCGGCTTCGGCGGCCGCACCTACGGCATCGAGGCTGCGGCCAACTACTACTTCGCAACCTCCGCCGCCAATCTCAACCTCGAGCAGGCCGCGGCGCTCATGGCGATCGTCAACAACCCGGAGACCCTGCGTCTCGACCGTCCCGAGAGTGAGACCAACGGCGCAGCGAACGGGTACGCACTCACCCTCGACCGGCGGAACTACGTCCTCGATCAGATGATCAAAGAGGGCAAGATCACGCAGGAGCAGTACGACGTCGCCATCGCGACGGCCATCACGCCCACCATCAACCCGGCGAGCACGGGTTGTCAGACGGCCGTCAACGTCGTCGCGGGCGCCGGGTTCTTCTGCGACTACGTCACCCGCGTGTTCCAGAACAACCCGATCTTCGGCGCGACCGAAGACGAGCGCTGGGCCGCGTTCAACCGTGGCGGTTACAGCGTGTTCACGACGCTCGACATCGAGGTCCAGAGCGCTGCACAGGCGGCGATCGACGAGCTCATCCCGCGGGTGAGCGACCAGCTCGACATCGGCGCGGTCGCCGTGACGGTCGCGCCCGGCTCGGGTCGCATCCTCGCGATGGCGCAGAACAAGGACTATTCCAACGACCCCGACGTCCTGGCGACCGGAGCGAACTACTCCGCGGTCAACTACAACACCGACGTCGATTACGGCGGTTCCACCGGCTTCCAACCCGGATCGACGTACAAGACCTTCACCCTCGCCGAGTGGCTCAAGGAAGGCCACGGGCTGAACGAAGGCGTCGACGGCCGGAAGCGCTCGCCTTGGGGAACCTTCAAGGACTCCTGTGCCGACGGTGGCACCGTGTACGCCGGTTCCGACTGGAACCCCGGCAACGACGAGGGCGGCAACGGTGGCCAGTACACCGCACTGCAATCGACGAAGCAATCCATCAACACCGGGTTCATCGCGATGGCGAAGCAGCTCGACCTCTGCGGCATCCGCAAGACCGCAGAGTCCATGGGAGTGCACCGCGCCGATGGCGGTCCCCTCCTGCAGTCTCCTGCGACGGTCCTCGGTACGAACGAGGTCGCCCCGCTCAGCATGGCGACGGCCTTCGCGACCTTCGCCTCGGGCGGCACCACGTGCGACCCGATCGCGATCGACCGGGTCGTGAAGCCCGACGGCACCGACATCCCCGTTCCCTCGGCGAACTGCCGGGTCGGACTCGAGGCCAATGTCGCCGCCACGGCGAACGTCGCACTTCAGGCGACGTTCAACGGCGGTACGACGAGCTCGTCCCGCATCGGCGACGGCATCCCGCTCATCGGCAAGACGGGTACCACCGACAACAACGAGGCCACCTGGATGAGCGGCGCGAGCACGAAGGCGGCGACCGTCGTCGGCGTGTTCAACGCGACCGGCCACGTCAACCTCCGCCGCACCTACTTCGACGCCGGTCAAGCCGCGACGATCCGACACAAGATCTGGCCGCGGGTGATGGAAGTCGCCAACGCCAAGTTCGGTGGCGAAGCGTTCGGCGACCCCGACCCGTCGCTCATCAACGGTCAGTCGATCCAGGTGCCCGATGTGGCAGGGAAGACGATCGAGGAAGCGCAGAAACTCCTCGAGGACGCGGGCTTCGGCTTCGCGAACGGTGGCGCGGCCGACTCGGTGCTGCCCGCGGGGCAGGCGGCGAGCACCAACCCGGCCGGCACTGTCCCGAAGGGTTCGATCATCACCGTCTACACGAGCAATGGGCTGCTTGCTGCCGTGCCTGACGTGAGTGCTGCTGCGAGCTATGAGGACGCGCGGGCGGCGATACAAGGCGCCGGGTTCGCGAACGTCGGACAGAAGTGTGTGGTCGACCCTGCGGCGGCGACGCCGAAGGTCACCGGGGTCGATCCCCCGGCAGGGACGGCGGCTCGCAAGGACGGCAAGGTGACGGTGACGGTCTCCAAGACCAGCTGTTAGCGTCCTGACGCCAGCACGGAGGGCCCGATCGGATTCGATCGGGCCCGCCGTCGTCTTCGCGGGGCCCGCTCCGGGCGTCTTCGGAGGGGCCAGCGGGTACGCTCGTGGGACGGTCGGCACCACTCGACGACCGAGGAGGAGACGATCGATGGCGGCACCCATGAGCACCGGCGGCAGACTCGGAACGGCAGCGGCCGTCGTGGCAGGCCTCGGAGCCCTCACCTTCGGGTACGCGTCGGTCGTCGAGCGCAACGCCTTCACGCTCCGCAGGGTGACCGCTCCGGTCCTCCCGCCCGACGCCGAGCCGATCACCGTGCTGCACCTCTCCGACCTCCACATGGCGCCCTGGCAGCGCCGGAAGCAGGCCTGGCTGCGGTCGCTGGCCGATCTCCGGCCGGACGTCGTGATCAACACGGGCGACAACCTGGGGCATGAGCAGGGCATCGACGGGATCCGGGCTGCGCTCTCGGTCTTCGCCGGGGTTCCGGGGGCGTTCGTGCACGGTTCGAACGACTACTACGGCCCGACCGCGAAGAACCCGTTCAAGTACTTCACGCAGACCTCCTCGAAGCACGTCTCCCCGACGACGCTCGACACGGGCGCGCTCGAGCGGTTCTTCATGGACGAACTCGGCTGGATCGACCTCAACAACGCGGTCGGTGAGATCTCGGTGGGCAGGACCCGCCTCGACCTGTTCGGCGTCGACGACCCACACAAGCACTTCGACCGCCTGGACACCTTGACGGCGCTCATCGACGAACGGCTGGACGCTGAGACGCTGGAGACCGACGACCCGTCGCTGGCGCACACGGTGACGGTGGGCGTGATGCACGCTCCGTATCGTCGGGTGCTCGACGCGTTCGTGACGCAGGGTGCGCAGTTCATCTTCGCGGGGCACACCCATGGCGGTCAGGTCTGCGTGCCGGGCTACGGTGCGCTCGTGACGAACTGCGACATCCCTCGCAAACAGGTGAAGGGGCTCAGCGTCTGGCGCCACGCCCTCCGCTCGGCGTATCTGAACGTGTCGGCGGGTGTCGGCACGTCCATCTACGCGCCCGTGCGCTTCGCCTGTCGGCCGGAAGCGTCGCTCGTGACGCTCCTCCCCCGTCGCACGGTGGTCTGACCGGGCCTGACTGCCCTTCGACAGGCTCAGGGACCGGGACCTTCCGGCCCGAACACCCTCCGCCGGTCGCTGAGTGCCATCCGCCGGTCACTGAGCACCCTCCGCCGGTCACTGAGCTTGTCGAAGTGCGCCCTTCGACAGGCTCAGGGACCAGGACCCTCTGGACCGAGCACCCTCCGCCGGTACCGAGCACCGTCCGCTGGTCCCGAGCGCCCTCCGCCGGTCACTGAGCCTGTCGAAGTGCTGCCCTTCGACAGGCTCAGGGACCGGGAATCTCCGGGCTTTGCTGTCGGGGTAGCGGGATGTGCAACCCGCCAGCCCAGCGGACCGCCAGCCCTGGGAAACAGAGAAGCCCGGCGGATACTTGCGTATCTGCCGGGCTTGTACTGTCGGGGTAGCGGGATTTGAACCCACGACCTCTTCGTCCCGAACGAAGCGCGCTACCAAACTGCGCCACACCCCGATGGCCCGAAGGCCTTGTCTAGGATAGCCGATTTTTCAGCGGCTGTTCGCCACTTCCTGGAATCGGTGGATCCCGGACCGGATCAGCCGGGCGCCGCCATCGCCGCCCGGCCGATCCGTGCTCTCACGCCTGCTGGCGGCGACGCACGACCACGGTACCGAGCGCGGCGGCACCGACGGCGAGGAGCCCGCCGGCCACCCACGGGAGGGCGGTTCCGGCGAATCCGGTGTCGGCGAGGGCATTGCCCCCGGCAGACGGGTCGGAGGCCGATGCGGCGGCCGCAGCGGCGTCCGCCGGGTCCAGGACGGTGAAGTCGGACGAGTCGGTGACGGCACCCTGGGTCGCGGTCAGCGTGTAGGTGCCGGCGGGGTCTGCAGCCGTGTCGATGGAGACCTGGATGTCGCCGGCCGCGTCGGCGACGGTCGACAGCGTGCGCGCGGAGACACCGGCTGCGGAGGAGTCGATGGTGATCGACACCGTCTGGTTCGCGACCCAGAAGTCCGAGCACGAGTACGAGACGGCCGCGCCGCGCGCGACGCTCGCCGGCGTGATCGAGTTGCAGCTGCCAGGACCGTAGCTGTCGCCCTCGAGCGCGTTGGCTGCGGTGGGCAGCGCGACGACGGCGAGGAGGACGAGTGCGGCGGCGGAGAGAGTTCGTTTCATGTGCGGGCCCCTAGGTGTGCGGATGGCGCATGCGCTGCGTGATGCGACATGCGGACAGGGCCTGGAGCCGAGCGCTGATCACTCGTGGCCTCCATGGCCGTCATCATGCTAGGGCAGCCGCCATCTCGCCAGGGCTGGAAAACCGCGGAATTCCGCGGATGTGACCACCTTTGGGGGTACGACCTGTCCGCTTGACGCCAAGCCGGGCGAGGACCGTGCCACGCCGAAGCCCAGGAGGGTGAGATGCCCTCCGATCAGGCCGTGGTCCGAGCGGACGACCGCTCGGACCACGGATCCCGACTGACGGATCAGGCCGTCTTGCGGCGACGGATCGCCATCGCGCCGACGACGCCGGCACCGACGACGAGGAGACCTCCACCGATCCACGGCAGGGCTCCACCGTCGAAGCCGGTCGAGGCGAACTCGCGCTCCGAGACCTGGAACGAGGCGCTCTCGGTGGTCGCGCCCTGGGTCGCCGTGACCATGCAGGTGCCGGAGGCGGTCTTGCTGGTCTCGATCGTCACCGCGAACGCACGGGCGGCGTCGGCGCTGAACGTGCCGGACGTCGGCACGGCGCTCTGCTCGGCGGCCTGCTCGGTCGCGCCGGCGGTGTTCGGCTTCGCAGCGGGAATGCTGCAGCCGGGCCCGGCGACGGTGACCGTCACCGGAGTGCCGGGGTCGAACGTGCCGTCGCAGCGGAAGACGGTCGACTCCCCCTGGGTCACCGACACCGGTGTGAGGGTCGCACAGCCGGCAGGGCCGTAGGTGGACGAGTCGGTCGCTGCACTCGCGGCGGTCGGGGCCGCGAAGACTGCCAGGAGGCAGAGCGATGCTAGGGCAAGGGTGCGCTTCATGTTGATATCCCCAAGGAACGTCGAATACCCCCTGCGTCCGCCGATTTCGGGTGGGCGTCCGCGCGAGGTTCCCCAGGGTCACGAATTCGGGTGCGTGGCTTCCTGAGGTGTTGTCATGCTATGTCAGGAGCCGCACCGAGGGAAGGCTGAAATGGTCGTTTTGCCCGTGATTCCGGGGGTTGTGACCAGGTTTGGGGGTACGTCGGAGGCCTTCGGGGCGAGCACCGTGAAGACGAGTTCCGTTGTCGCCCCCGGAGTGAGGGTCACGTCGGTCTGGGCGTAGAGACGACCGTTCGGGTCGGTCACGGCCTTGACCGGCAGGTCCTCGCCGTCGCTCGCTCCGAGCAGGGTCGCGCCGAGCGGACCGTGGATCACGACGCGCGTCGCGATGTCTCCTGCGGGGGTGCCGAAACGCCCGCCCGCGGTCACGTAGTCCGGCAGGGAGGTCGCAGCGTCCGCCGGCGCGGTGGACGTCAGGGTGACGGCGACGACGTATTCCGCACCCTGCTTCGTGCACCGGGCGTCGCGGATGTCGACCTTCGTCTCCAGGTAGTAGTCCATCTTGGCGCGGGTGAGGTCCTCGAGGTAGACCCCGGTGTACACGGCCGCGTCGTCGGTCGCCGGTGGGATCCCGGCGAGGCTCGTCTGGGCGATCAACGCCTGTTCGGCGGGGACCGCACTCCACACGTGGAGACGGTTCTCCGCGCCGGACTCGGACAGGGCCTGGACGAGCGCACCGGGGTCGGGCGAGCGGGAGATCATGCCCTCGAACACCGCGCCCGAGACCGCGGCGAAGAACGCGTCCTGTACGAGCCGGTCCGGGAACCGGGCGTAGACGTCGCTCAACAGCGTCTTCGCCGCATTGTCGGCGGTGAGCTCGGTGCCGTCCGGGAGGGCGACGGGTCCGGTCGCCTCCAGCAGGTGTGCGAGGACGTAGGGGTCGACGGCGACCACGGTGTCGATGGGCACGCCGAACACCTGGGTCCCCATGGCTGCGGCAAGCTCCCCGGTGCGACTGAAGTCGACCGTGAGGTTGGTGTCCTGGATGTATCGGCCGAGGTTGTCGGTGTAGACGTTCTGCTCGAACGGGGTGAGCGGCAGCACGGGGGCGGGGAATCCGGAGAAGTCGTCGCTCCCCCGGGTGCCGACGAAGGAGATGACGCCGTTCTCCGCGTGGATGAGGGCCACAGCCCCGGCGATGCCGCCACTCGAGCGCAGCTCCGCGTTGTTCTGGATCATCACCATGATGTTCCGGGGCCCGGCCCCGCCCGCCATGTCCGGCAGGAGCGCCGTGGCCCGCGCCGCGGTGTCGAGCATCGTGGACGCACCGGTGATCGTGCGGGTGAGCTTCTCGACGGCGTCGGCGACCACCGGCAGCGCACCGTCCGTGCCGATCGTGTCAACGCGCCCGGCGATGGTGTCAGCCGCTGCGGCCGCGTCGGCCACAGTCGGCGCGACGGCACGGAGCGGTTCCGTCGCGATCGAGCCGTCCCCGGGGAGCAGGGAGGACAGGTTGACCTGATCGGCGATCTCGACGACCCTCGGCACGACGTCGACCGCGACGTCGTCGGTGGCCGCGGCTGCCTGTCGCACAGCGGAGAAGTTCACGCCGAGGAACGGGACCGCCTCGGCCGCCCGCCAGATGGGATCACTCGTCAGCGACACCGCCTCGCCGGTGTGCGTCGTGAGGGCACGCTGCGTGGCCGCGGTGCCGCTCGCGTCACCCTTGAGCACGGCCGACTGGAGCGACTTCGCCTCCGACTGGGCGGCTTCGAGCGCGTTCTTCGCCAAGGACGCCCGGACGCCGAGCCATGCTCCGAGCGCGAGGACAACGAGGAGGACGGCGAGTGCGATCCACCACAGACGCGAACGCCGACGGCCGGGCAGGCGGATGCCGGCCGTCGCCGGGCGTGGGTCAGCCAAGAGTGCTCCTTGTTCGGGTAGGCACAGCCTAACCGTCGGATGACGGCCTCCGAGGGTCGCTGCACGCCCCCTTTCAGGGGTGGACGACGCACGCCACAGCAGGGCTCACGGCCGCTCATGGCCTACGATTGCGGGATGCCGTCAGCACGCCCGTCGACCGATCTGGAGCCGCACCGCAGATGACCCGCACGCCGCGCATCGTGATCGGGATCCTGCTGCTGCTCTGCCTGTGCGTCATGCTCGGCATCGCGTTCTGGCCGACACCCGTCGACGCCGACGGCCGGACGACGCTGCTGGCGATCCTCGATCGCTTGCAGGCCGCGGGTGCCCCGACCTGGTTCGACTACCGCTTCGTCGAATCGGCCGCGAACGTCGTGCTGTTCATCCCGCTCGGCGCCCTGCTCGCTCTGGAGCTGCCGTTGCGGCTCTGGTGGATCGCACCACTGACGACGACCCTGTTCTCGGTCGCGATCGAGCTCGGACAGACCCTACTGCCCGAGCGCGTCGCGACGATCGCCGACGTCTACGCCAATGCGGCCGGAGGGCTGCTCGGCGCGACGATCGTGCTCGTCGTCCGGCTACTCGTCACCGGTCACGGACGACCGAGACCGACGTAACGCCACCCGGCGCCCCGCCAGGTGTCCACGTCGAGGCAGTTGCGTCCGTCCACGATCGTCTTGCCCGCGGTCAGCTCGGCGACGGCCGAGGGGTCCAGAGCGCGGAACGCCTTCCACTCGGTCACGACGACGACGATGTCCGCGTCCGTCACGGCCTGCTCGGCCGAGTCTGCGAACGTCAGCTGCGGGTGGAGTCGACGCGCGTTGGGGACCGCTTCCGGATCGAAGGCGAGCACCTCCGCACCCAGGCCGTTGAGGCCGACGGCGACGTCGAGGGCCGGCGAGTCGCGGACGTCGTCGCTGTCGGGCTTGAAGGCGAGCCCGAGCACCGCGACCCGCTTCCGGTAGGCGCTCCCGCCGAGCTCCTCGACGACGAGGTCGATGACGCGCTGACGGCGACGCAGGTTGATCGCGTCGACCTCCTTGAGGAACGCCACCGACTCGCCACGACCGAGCTCCTCGGCTCGAGCGGTGAAAGCCCGGATGTCCTTCGGCAGGCATCCGCCGCCGAACCCGACACCGGCGTTGAGGAAGCGGCGGCCGATCCGGGCGTCGTAGCCGATCGCGTCGGCGAGCTCCGTGACGTCGGCGTCCGTGACCTCGGCGATCTCCGCCATCGCGTTGATGAAGGAGATCTTCGTGGCGAGGAACGCGTTCGCCGCGACCTTCACGAGCTCCGCGGTCGAGTAGCCGGTGGCGACGAGCGGCGTGCCGGTCGAGAGCGCCTGGGCGTAGACCTCGTCGAAGGCGGCTCGCGCGACGGCGGCGTCCTCGGGAGCCGGCGGCAGCCCGTACACGAGTCGGTCGGGCGCGATGGTGTCCTGCACGGCGAAGCCTTCCCGCAGGAACTCCGGGTTCCAGGCGAGCACGGCGCCGGTGGGGGCGACGAGTTCCGCAAGGCGCGCAGCGGTGCCGACGGGGACGGTCGACTTCCCGACGACGACGTCACCAGCCGACAGGTACGGCAGGAGGGCCGTCACCGCAGCGTCCACGTAGCGCAGGTCGGCCGCGTTGGAGCCGGCCTTCTGCGGCGTACCGACTGCGACGAAGTGCATGGTCGCCCCGGCCGCGTCGGCCATGTCCGTGCTGAAGCGCAGGCGGCCCGACTCGACACCGGCCAGCAGCAGCTCCGGCAGGCCGGGCTCGAAGATCGGCGAGCGTCCGGCGGCGAGCGCCTCGATCTTGGCCGGATCGACGTCGATGCCGACGACCTCGTGCCCGATCGATGCCATGGCGGCCGCGTGCACGGCCCCCAGGTAGCCGCAGCCGATGACGGAGAGCTTCATGCGTGTGATCCTTCGCTGATGGGAGGTGCGGTTGGCGTGCTGGACAGGCGACCGCCGGACTCCTGCAGGTAGCAGACGCCGCAGAGCGATTCATAGGTGACGGTGGTGCCGTCGATGGCGACCTGGTCGCCGTCGAACACGAAGGTGTCGCCGAACCGACGGCCGTTGAAGATCGCCTTCCGACCGCACCGACAGATCGTCTTGAGCTCCTCGAGGCTGTGGGCCACCTCGAGGAGGCGGCGGCTCCCGGGGAACGCGACGGTCTGGAAGTCGGTCCGGATGCCGTAGGCGAGCACCGGGATGCCCTCGAGCAGCGCGATGCGGAGGAGGTCGTCGACCTGTTCCCCGTGGAGGAACTGGGCTTCGTCGACGAGGAGGCAGCTGACGTCCTCGCCGGTCTCCTGCACGACGCGGCGACGGTGCTCAGCGAACACCCGGACGGCGTCGTCGTCAGGACCGAGCAGGAAGTCGGCGTCGCGGGTCACACCGAGGCGACTGACGATGGCGGCGTCGCCCTTCGTGTCGAGGGACGGCTTGGCGAGGAGGACGCGGTGGCCGCGCTCCTCGTAGTTGAACGCCGCCTGGAGCAAGGCGGTGCTCTTGCCGGAGTTCATCGCCCCGTATCGGAAGTACAGTTTCGCCACCAGGCAAGCTTAGGGTTCCCAGGCTGCACCTGTCGCATCCGACGAGGGGCCGGGCGAGCACCCGTGCGGCGGCTACAGCGAGATGTCGAGGGCCTCGGCGGTGCTCTCGAGGACCTTCGCGGCCGTCTCGGGGACGTCGTTCAGCGTCGAGCCGTAGGTCGGGATCATCTCGCGGAGCCTCGGTTCCCACGCGGCCATCCGGTCGGGGAAGCACTTGCGCAGGACGTCGAGCATGATCGGCACGGCCGTCGACGCGCCGGGGGAAGCGCCCAGCAGTCCCGCGATCGTGCCGTCCGCACCCGTGATGACCTCGGTGCCGAACTGCAGGACCCCGCCCTTTGCCTTGTCCTTCTTCATCACTTGGGCGCGCTGCCCGGCCTCGATGAGGTACCAGTCCTCGTCCTTCGCCGTCGGCAGGAACTCGCGGAGGCTGTCCATCTTCTGCTTGCGGGACTGCAGGAGCTGCCCGACGAGGTATGTGATGAGGCTCGGGTTGTCCTTCGCGACCGCCAGCATCGGGAGGAGGTTGTGCGGGCGCACCTGGGTGACGAGGTCGAGCATCGATCCGCGCTTGAGGAACTTCGGGCTGAACGTCGCGTACGGGCCGAAGAGGAGGCTCGCCTGGCCGTCGACGACGCGGGTGTCGAGGTGCGGGACCGACATCGGCGGGGCACCGACCGAGGCCTGGCTGTAGACCTTGGCCTGGTGCTTCGAGACCACCGCGGGGTTGTCGGTGCGGAGGAACTGCCCGCCGATGGGGAACACGCCGTAGCCCTTGATCTCGGGGATCCCGGACTTCTGCAACAGCTTGAGCGCCCATCCGCCGGCACCGACGAAGACGAAGCGGGCGTTGATCTCCATCGGTGAGCGACCGAGGGTCTGGCGGCCACGGATGCGCCACGTGCCGTCCTTCAGCCGCTTGAGCGATCGGACCTCGTGGTTGGTGCGGACGTGGGTGTTCGGCGCTGCGCCGAAGAGCTTGTGCGTGAGCGAACCGAAGTCGACGTCGGTGCCAGCGGTGATCCGGGTGGCCGCGATGCGTTCGCCGACGGCACGACGGTTGATGAGGAGTGGAGCCCACTCGGCGATGACGGCCGGGTCCTCCGAGAACTCGATGCCGGCGAAGAGCGGCTGGTCCTTCAGCGCCTCGTAGCGCTTCCTCAGGTATTCGACGTCCTTCTCGCCGCGCACGAACGTCATGTGCGGGGTCGGGTTGATGAAGGTGTCGGGGGCGCCGAGCAGACCCTCCTCGACGAGGTGCGACCAGAACTGGCGGCTGAGCTGGAACTGCTCGTTGATGCCGATGGCCTTCGCCGGGTCGACGTGGCCGTGGGCGTCCTGCGGCATGTAGTTGAGCTCGCACAGTGCGGCGTGGCCCGTCCCGGCGTTGTTCCAGGGGTTGGAGCTCTCGAGTGCGACGTCGCTCAGGCGCTCGTACACCTCGACCTTCCAGTCAGGCTGCACCTGGTGGATGAGGGCGGCGAGCGTGGCGCTCATGATGCCACCACCAATGAGGGCTACGTCGATGGTTTCGGTCACCAGAGCAGTCTAGTCGCGGCGAGGCCCGAGCTCTCCACCCGCGTGCTGTCGCTGATCGCGTGCAGTGAGATCGCTCGATGTCGAGACACTTCGGCCCGACTGGGTGGACGTGGGCTCAGCGTCCGGGGAGCGCGGGTGTGAGGGCGTCGAGCTCCTCGAGCATGCGCTGCGCGAGGTGTGCATACCCGGCGTCGCTCGGGTGGAGGCCGTCGGCGGAGATCCACGTCGCCGGGTCCTCGTCCAGCCAGTGCGACGCCCCGGAGATGTAGTCGGCCCCGATGGTGTCGGCGGCGTCGTGCACCCATCCGATGATCTGTTCGACGGACGCCGGTCGCTCAGCGGTGTACCACCAGGGCTCCACCACGATGATGCGGGTGCCCGGCAGCCCGTCGCGCAACCGCTGGAACTCCGGCAGGATCGCCTCCTGGATCGCCTGCTCGTTGCCGGTCCACTCGAAGTTGTCGTTGATGCCGAGCGCGACGATGAGGACCTCGGGGTGCTGCGCGATGACGTCGGCCGTGACATCGCCGACCTTGTCGCGCTTGCGGACGAAGCCGAGACCCGGGTAGCCGGCGTTGTACTCCGTCCAGCCCTCGGCCTTCGCGACGAGCGAGGACCAGCGGGCGGCCGGCGACGATGCGGCCGAACCCTTCGTGTACGAGTCGCCGTAGAACGCGACGAGTGGTCCGACCGCGACCTCGGAGCCGGCCGTGTCGGCGCGGGCGACCGTCGTCTGCTGGACGTCGGCACGCAGGCCACTCACGGTGATCACCGCGGTGACGGCGATGGCCGCCGCGATGAACGCGGCCAACCACCGTCGGCGCAGGCGTGGTCGCTGGCGGGCCATGTCGTCGTCCCCGATCGGGTGGAGGGAGGGCCGGTCAGACCGCTGCGGGCTGTGCGAGCAGCTCGGCGGCGACGATCTCGGCGATCTGCACCGCGTTGAGGGCGGCACCCTTGCGGAGGTTGTCGTTCGAGATGAACAGCGCGAGGCCCTTGCCGGCCGGGGCGCTCTGATCCGGACGGATGCGCCCGACGAACGACGGGTCTGCACCGGCGGCCTCGAGCGGCGTCGGCACGTCCGACAACTGGACGCCCGGTGCGTCGCTGAGCAGCTCGATCGCGCGTTCCGGCGACAGGTCGCGCGAGAACTCGGCGTTGATGGAGAGCGAGTGGCCGGTGAAGACGGGCACGCGTACGCAGGTGCCCGACACGAGCAGCTCGGGGAGTTCGAGGATCTTCCGGCTCTCGTTGCGGAGCTTCTTCTCCTCGTCGGTCTCGCCCAGACCGTCGTCGACGATCGAGCCGGCGAGCGGGATGACGTCGAAGGCGATCGGGGCGACGTACTTCTCGGGAGCCGGGAAGTCGATCGCCGAACCGTCGTGGACGAGTCGGGTGAGGTCGCCCTGGGCGACCGCGGCCTCGATCTGGCCGGCGAGTTCAGCCGCACCGGCGAGCCCGGACCCGGAGACCGCCTGGTAGGTGTTGACGATGAGGCGCGTGAGCCCGGCCTCGGCGTCGAGGACCTTGAGGACCGGCATGGCCGCCATGGTCGTGCAGTTGGGGTTCGCGACGATGCCCTTGACCGCGTCCTTGATGGCGTGCGGGTTCACCTCGCTGACGACGAGCGGGACCTCGGGGTCCATCCGCCACGCGCTCGAGTTGTCGATGACGAGCGCACCCGCAGCGGCGAACCGCGGAGCCTGCGTGCGGGAGCCGGTCGCGCCGGCCGAGAACAGGGCGATGTCGATGCCGCTCGGGTCGGCCGTCTCGACGTCCTCGACCACGATGTCCTGGCCACGGAACGGGAGCGTCGTGCCCGCCGAGCGAGCCGTCGCGAAGAAGCGGATCTCGCTGATCGGGAACTCGCGTTCCTCCAGCAGGCGGCGCATGACCTTGCCGACCTGACCGGTCGCTCCGACGACACCGACACGTACACCGTTGCTCATGGGGATTCCTCTGGTTTCAGGGGGGTGGTTGTGAACCATCTTGCATCAGGATCGGCGGGGCTGCGCCCGTCGGTCCTTGGTCGGCTTGGTCCCGGAGCCTGTGGACGAGTCGGCTCAGCGGCCGGTGCCGCCGTGGACGACGGCTTCGTCCTCGCCGTCGAGACCGAACGCGGAGTGGACCACGTTGGCGGCCTTGTTGAGGGTGTCGGCACGCGTCACGACCGAGATGCGGATCTCGCTGGTCGAGATCATCTCGATGTTGATGCCCGCTGCGCTGAGCGCCTCGAAGAGCTTCGCCGAGACGCCGGTGTTCGTGCGCATGCCGGCCCCGACGAGGGCGAGCTTGCCGATCTGGTCGTCGTGCTGGATGGCCGAGAAGCCCACCCGCTCCTGCTCGGCTGCGAGCGCGCGGAGGACCTGCTGCGCCTCGGGCTTCGGCAGGGTGAACGAGATGTCGGTGACGCCGGAGACGGCGGTCGACACGTTCTGGACGATCATGTCGACGTTGCCGCCCGACTTCGCGACGATCGTGAAGATCTCCGCCGCCTTGCCCGGCAGGTCGGGGACACCGACGACGGTGATCTTCGCTTCGCTGAGGTCGGTCGCGACTCCGGCGACGATGGGCTGCTCCATGGGTGCCTCACCTGCTCCTGGGTTGTTGCGGCTCGCGTCGTTGAGGACGAGCGTGCCTTCGTTGTTGTTGAAGGACGACCGGACGTGGAGCGTCACGCCGTGGCGGCGTGCGTACTCGACGGCGCGGATGTAGAGGACCTTGGCGCCCGAGGCCGCGAGCTCCAGCATCTCCTCGCTGGAGATGCGGTCGATCTTCCTGGCTTTCGGGACGACGCGGGGGTCGGAGGTGAAGATGCCGTCGACGTCGGTGTAGATCTCGCAGACGTCGGCGTCGAGGGCGGCGGCGAGCGCGACGGCCGTGGTGTCGGAGCCGCCGCGACCGAGCGTGGTGATGTCGCGGGTGTCGCGGTTGAAGCCTTGGAAGCCGGCGACGATGACGATCGCGCCGTCGTCGAGGGCCTCGCGCAGGCGCACGGGGGTGACGTCGACGATGCGCGCGGCGCCGTGCTGGGCGTCGGTGATCATGCCGGCCTGGCTGCCGGTGAAGGATCGCGCGACGTAGCCCATGCTGCTGATCGCCATCGCGAGGAGCGCCATCGAGATGCGCTCGCCGCTGGACAGCAGCATGTCGAGTTCGCGGGGCGCCGGGATGGGCGTCACCTCGTGGGCGAGGTCGAGCAGTTCGTCGGTCGTGTCGCCCATCGCCGAGACGGCGACGACGACCTCGTTGCCCGCTTTGCGGGTCTCCACGATGCGCTTCGCCACGCGCTTGATGCTCTCGGCGTCCGCGACGGAGGACCCGCCGAACTTCTGCACGATCAATGCCATCGGATCTCCTGGGGAAGTCGGTGCGGGCACGAGCGGCCCAGCGATCATCCTACCCATCCGGGCATTCCGCGCCGTTCATGTGACGAAGGGCACCCTCACCCGCTCCGGGGCAGGAGATCCGCCCCGCAACAGGACGCTTCGGCCCGTTCGGTCCTGCTGTCGCGCCGATCTCCTGCGGTGGGGAGGCGGGTGGGCCTCGGTAGGGTTGGCCTATGCAGCAGGAAGACGCGCGGGTGCTCGCGACGGTGCGACGCCTCTGGCAGGGGCTCGCCTCGCCGACCGCGCGGTTCTCCGCCGGCCGCGTCGCCGTCGTCGTGAACGCCGGCTCGATGGCGTGCCCGCCCGGATGGATCGGCGTCGTCGAGATCGACGGGAGCGCCCTCGCGATCGTGCCCGACGAGGACACCGCCAGGCGACTCGCCATCGAGGACGAATCACCGAGGAGCGTCGGGACGGTCGAGTTCCTCCGTTCGCGCGTGCAGGTCGCCGAGGTCCTCGGGCCGGCAACGCTCGACTACCTCCTGCCGGGGCGGTTCCGACCGGCCGAGGAGATCGACGTGGTGGCGAGCAAGGCGAGCGACCCCGCCATCGAGTCGCTGCTGTCGAAGGTGGGCGACGACGAGGCCTCGGAGAGCGGGATCTTCGGCATCACCTCGCCGCTGTTCTCGGTGCGCGAGCACGGTCGGGTCCTCGCCGTCGCCGGCTACCGGTCGTGGCCGTTGGGCGTCGCGCACGTGACGGCGTTGACCGCCCCGGAGGCTCGCGGGACCGGTCTCGCGACCCGACTGGCCTCGACCGCGGTCGAGCATGCCCTCGCGGGCGGGCTCCTCCCCCAGTGGCGTGCCGCCGACACGAACCCCGGCTCTCGCGCCGTCGCCCGCAAGCTCGGCTTCTCCGCGATCGGCCGGCAGCTGTCGGCCCGCCCGGTGGTCGCCGAGTG